>CAUZIR010000129.1:0-5382 GCA_963579815.1 Dehalococcoidia bacterium | reverse complement strand
CTCGAGCGCGGAGAGGGTGAGTGCATGGTCTAACGGACTGGCCCCGTTAACCTAAACGGCCCCGGCGGGAAGTCCCGCCGGGGCCGTTTGCTATTCATCTAGCCAGCGTTGTCCGCCTCTAGCTTTTTCGGCGTCTACTTGGGTCCGCGTTTCTGGCGTGTCCACCAGTTGTCCTCGGGGTCGGGGTCGACAGAGCGACCTCGCCAGGTCTTCCCCGTGGATGGCCCAGACGGTGGCGCGCCCGGAGGCCTGCCAGGCGACCCGGACCGACCGGCCGTCGGTCGCACGACCGCCAGCGCATAGCCCACAAGCAGCACGACAATTCCGGCAAGCGTGACCGGCACCTCATAGCCAACGTCCGTTCCACGCAGCGCGAAACCGACGCCGATGAGCACAACCCCGGCGATCATCACTCGACCCGGCGACAGTGACCACAGCGCACCCAATCGCTGACTCAGGTACATAGCCAGGAGCCTTGGCAGGCTCCGGTTCTGACGCTGGCCCTGGTTGTGGACCGGGACGATCCTGGGGCCGCCGGTCCGTCCCAGAATCTCCTCTATCTCATCTTCGTAGCGCTTGGACACGAGAAAATCGTATGGAGGCGACTCCTCACGTGTCAAGGAAGCAGGCACTGGGGCAGTCGCGCACACAATGGGATAAAATTCGCCCGTGACTACAAAAGGCTCCCGGCAATTCGTCAAATACACCTTCTACAAGCTTGACCCGGCGTGGCGACGCCTGCCACCGGAGCGTCGTGCCGAAGACAAAAAAGAGTTCGCGGCCGTCGTTACAGAGATAGCCTCTGACATGACGACCCGTAGCTACAGCACCGTCGGTATGCGCGGCGACACGGACCTGCTTTTATGGCAGGCTACCGACACACTGGAACAGGTGCAGGACTCGGCGACTCGCGTGCTCAGCACCTCACTCGGGGCGTACCTGGACACGTCGCACTCGTTCCTGGCCCTGACCCGTGTCTCGCACTACGTCGACGACCACCGTCACGAGGGCCAAGAGGGTCGCAGCCTCGAAGTAAAGCCCTCGGACGCCAGGTACTTTTTCGTCTACCCGTTCCTCAAGACCCGCGAGTGGTACCTCCTGGAGCCCGAAGAGCGCCAGGCGATGATGAGCGAACACTTCAAGATCGGCCACAAGTACCCTTCGGTGAAGATAAACACCAGCTACTCCTTCGGCATAGATGACCAGGAGTTTATGGTGGCCTTCGAGTCCGACAGCCCGTCGGACTTCCTCGAACTAGTCGAGGAGCTTCGCGGGGTCCGAGGAAGCCTGTTCACCCTGCGCGACACGCCCATCATCACCTGCATTCGCAAGTCCATCGAGGACACGCTGGAAACCCTCGGCGGATAAGCGCCACACCTTTCCCCCACATACTGGTCCCCCACATACTGGTCCCCCACATACTGGCCCCACACACACCGGCTCACATACACTGGCCCCACAATCAGTTAGACGTGGATTGCACACCCGCGTAATTCACACGAGGTCTGTTAGCCAATGCCCTACAAAGCCGGTTCCCACACCTATGAATTGCACAAGGGCTGGGGCGACCTGCCCGACGGCTACCAGTTCCACCGCGTTGCCGGTGTGGCGACCGACGCCGAAGACAACGTCTATGTCTTCAACCGCAGCCCTCAGAAAATGCTCATCTTCGAGCCAAATGGGGCGTTCAAGTCCGACTGGGACGCCTTCTTCAAGGTTCCCCACGGCATCGCCATCGACTCGGAAGGCAACGTGTACACCGCCGACGTGGGCACCCATGTCGTAGAAAAGCACGCCCCTTGGGGCGGGTTGATGATGACGCTGGGCACCCGAGACGAGCCTTCCGATACCGGCCGCAGCGAAGGCTTCCTCGTCGAGCGCGCAGCCGACCCGTTCAACATGTGCTGCGCCGTGGCGGTCAACGACGCCGGGGAGATATTCGTCGCCGACGGCTACGGCAACTCCCGCGTGCACAAGTTCGCCCCGGACGGCGAACTGCTCCTGTCATGGGGCAAACCGGGCAAGGGCGGCCCCGGTGAGTTCCACCTGCCGCACGGCATAACCATCGCAATGGACGGCCGGTTGCTTATCTGCGACCGGGAGAACAACCGCATCCAGATTTACGACCAGGACGGCAACTACCTCGATATGTGGGACGGTTTTTTGCAGCCCACCTCGATAGCGCAGGCCCCCGACGGCTCGTTCTTCGTCCCTGAACTTCAACACCGAGTCACCGTGCTAGACCCGGACGGTGGCGTCATCGGCCGCTGGGGTGGGGAGCGCAGCCGCGAGCCCGGTAAGTTCGTCGCCCCGCACGACATCGCCGTCGACTCCAAAGGTGATGTCTACGTGGGCGAGGTACTGGAAGGCAAGCGGATACAGAAGTTCGTTCGCTCATAACCTATACAAACAGTCGTCAGTTAAAGACGGCGCAACGCCAAAAAAGGAAGAGATTTTGAACGTAGATTCCGCTATTTGCCGCATACTCAAGGCCGAGGGCATCGACTGGATCGCCGCCTTCCCCAACCAGTCACTCATCGACGCGGCGGTCACAGAAGGCATTCGGCCGATCATCGTTCGCCAGGAGCGCGCCGGCGTTAACATGGCCGACGCCCTCAGCCGCATGACCAACGGTCGCACCATCGGCGTGTTCACCATGCAGTACGGCCCCGGAGCCGAGAACGCCTTCGGTGGCGTGGCCCAGGCCTTCGCCGACTCCATCCCCATTTTGCTGCTTCCGGGTGGCAACCCGCAGGGAAGGCACGGGGTGCACCCCAGCTTCGACTCGGTTGAGCACTACCGGGGCATTACCAAGTGGGCGGGCTACATCATGTCTCCCGACCGCACGGTGGACGTCATGCGAACGGCGTTCAGCAATCTGCGCAACGGCAGGCCCGGCCCCGTAATGGTCGAGGTACCGGACAACCTGCAAAATCAAGAGCTTTCAGGCTTCGATTACAAGCCCGTGCCAACCACTCGCTCGGCCGCCAATCCCGACGACGTGCGCGACCTCATCAAGGCCTTGCTCGCCGCCGAACGGCCCGTCATCGAAGCCGGACAGGGGCTGATGAACGCCGAGGCTACAGACGATCTCATTGAGTTCGCCGAGCTAACCGGCATTCCTGTCTTCACCACCCTCGCAGGCAAGAGCGGGTTTCCGGAGAATCACCCTCTCTCCCTCGGCTGCGGCGCCCGCACCGCCACCGGCATGGCCAACCACTGCCTCATGAGCGCCGACTTTTTGCTCGGCATTGGCACCAGCTTCACCAAGTCCGTATTCGGCGCGCCCGTTCCTGATGGCGTAGTCCTCGCACAAGTTACCAACCGGGGCGAGGACCTGCACAAGGACCACCCGGCCGAGTTCGGTGCCGTGGGCGACGCCAAGCTGGTGCTACGCCAGATGATAGAAGAGGCGAAGTCCCAGGGCGTCAAGGCTCTCGAAGGGGTAGCCGAAATGATCGCCGAACAGCGCGAAGCCTGGATGGGCGAATGGGAGCACCGGCTGTCTTCAGACGAGACGCCCATGAGCCCCTACCGTGTGTTCCGCGAGGTCGCGAGCGCGGTCGACGTGGCAAACACCATCGTCACCCACGACTCGGGCTACCCCCGGGACCAGCTGGTCCCGTTCTGGCGGCCGATCACCCCCCGCAGCTACATCGGCTGGGGCAAGTCTACCCAACTGGGCTACGGTCTCGGGCTGGCGCTGGGCGCCAAGATGGCCAAACCCGAAATGAACATGATCAACTTCATGGGCGACGCGGCCTTCGGCATGGCCGGGCTCGACATCGAGACCGCCACCCGCAACGGCATCGGCATGACCACCATCGTGCTGAACAACGGGGTCATGACCGGGTACGCCGCCAACTACATGCCCATTGCCGCCGACACCTACCGCACGCACGAACTGGGCGGCGACTACACGATGGTGGCGCAGGGACTGGGTGCCCACGCAGAGCGCGTTACAACACCCGACGCCATCGGCGACGCGGTGCGCAGAGCAATGGACGCCAATGGGACCGGCCAGCCCGCCCTCATCGAGATGATGACCAAAGAGGAGCCTAACGTCTCGAAGTTCTGGTAGGTGCTAGTGCACTGCGCCTATGGCTCTTAGCTTGGCGATTCGCTCGTCTGAGTAGTCCAGCTCGGCCAGCACCTCGTCGGTGTGCTGGCCGAGGTCCGGGCCGGGCCTCTGGGCAACCACCGGGGTAGCGGCGAACCGGAACGGCGGTCCCATCATTTTTACCGGCCCGATAATGGTGTCGGCGTCCACGCTCAGGCCCTGCGACAACGCCTGCGGGTCCTCGTGGGCGTCCATCATGTGCCGGACCTGAGCGCACCTGACGCCATGCGCGCGAAGTAGGGACTCGGCCTCTGCCACGGGCAACCCGGCGAGCGCCAACGCCAGCGTTTCGGCAATAGCACCGTCTCCCCGGTCGCGGCTGGTCTCTGTGGCAAACTCCTTGGCAAGCTCCGGCAACCCCAGCGCCGCGCAGGCCGCTGCGAACGCCACGTCCTCTGAGCACGAAAGGAACAGGTACCCGCCATCGGCCTCGTACAACCGGTAAGTGGCCGTCACCCCGAGTTGGCCCCAACGACGATCATCCCGGGGGCCGTCCGAGTGCCGGATAAGCTCCCCAGACTGCACCGCCGCAGCCGCATGCAGCAGCGAAGTTGCAGTGTAGCTACCGCCCGCGCCCCTGCGCCTGGCGAGCAACCCCGATACGACACCGAAGCAGCCGAGCATGGCGGCCGCGTAGTCGGCCACAGCCACTCGCAAATAGACCGGCTGGCCGTCGGCCCCTTGCGCCGACATCGTACCGCTCAGCGTCTGCACGAGCGGGTCGAACGCCGGGTCGCCCGACAGCGGACCGGTGGGTCCGTATCCTGTCACGGACAGGTAGACTATCGACGGGCGCAGACCACGCAGCGTCTCGGCATCGACGCCCAGTTTTTCCGCCGTGCCGGGCCGGAAGTTCTCGGCGACCACGTCTGCTCCCCTGACCAGGTCGTAGACGACCTCCCTGCCTTCCGGAGTACGCAGATCGACCACCATGCCGCGCTTGCCCCGGTTCCATGCCTGGAACGAGCCCCCGAGCATGCGGAAGCCGTCCCCGGTGGGCGACTCGACCTTAATGACGTCCGCGCCCAGGTCCGACAGCAGGCTGGTGCCGTATGAGCCCGCTATATAGCCGGTCAGGTCCACCACCCGAACCCCCAGCAGCGGTGCCTTGGCAATCATCCGGCGATTCGAGGCCCGTCGGTCAGCGGTCGATGCAAGAACGGGGGCCCCGAGCACCGTCACCGGCGGCGCCATCCAGGTGACTTCGCCAAGCTTGTCGTCTATTTCTCTTTGGAACACTCGCGAGGCGGCCGCCTGCGGGT
>CAUZIR010000128.1:0-5389 GCA_963579815.1 Dehalococcoidia bacterium | reverse complement strand
CGCGAGGGTCGTCCTCGGCCGGAGGCGCAAAGAGGCGAGGAGCTAGGAGTAGGGCGAGTAGGGGGGCTGTCTAACTAGGCAGCGGGACGCCAGACCTGCTCGAACAGGCGCAACCAGTTCCCGCCCAATACCTTGGCGATGTCTTCGTTCCGGTAACCCCTGTTGGACAAGCCCTGGGCAACAGTGGACAGCGTGTCCGGGGTCTCCATACCGAACGGGTGGTGATGCGGGTCGGGTACCGGGTTTTTCTCCAGAACTACCTTCGTGCCCTGTTGCATGAACAGCCAGTCGAAAAACGAGTGCGGCTGGTCTTGGGTGTAGTCGGTACCGATACCGACGTGGTCTATGCCCACCCGCTCGACGAGGTCTTCGATGGCGTCCACGTAGTCACCGACCGTCGACCCATAGCCCTTCTTCAAGAAAAGCGGAAACGCGTTCGCACCTATGACTCCGCCCTTTTCAGCGATCAGTTTGAGCGCGTCGTCGGTCTTGTTCCTGGGATGATCGACAAACGACCTTGCGTTGGAGTGAGTAGCCGACACAGGCCCGTCGGATATCTCCGCCGCTTCCATCGTGGTCTTGTCTCCGACATGGGAGAGGTCGGCGAGTATCCCCAACCGATTCATCTCTTTCACGGCGTCCACGCCGAACCTGCTCAGGCCCTCGTCGTTGCGTTCATAGCAGCCGTTGCCAAGAAGGTTGCGCTCGTTGTACGTGATCTGGATTATGCGGATGCCGAGGGCGTGGAACAGTTCCAGTCTGTCCAGCCGGTTCTCAATCGGCGAGGCGTTCTGCCAGCCCAACACGACCGCCGTCTTGCCCTCGGACTTGGCGCGAATAATGTCGGCCACCGACGTCGCATGCAAAAGCGTGTCGCTGCGCTCCCTGAAACGGTGAAGCCACTCTTCAACGTGGTCCATCGTCTCTCGAAACCCCTCCCACACGGCGATCGTAGCGTTAATGGCTGTAATGCCACCGGTGTTGAGGCTGCGATAAACGTCCGGACTGTCCCAGCGGCTGACGTTCAGTCCGTCAATAACTATCGAGTCGTCATAGGCCTTCTGGCCAAGTTCCGCAGACATCGACAAACCTCCCCTATGCCATTGGGGGCCCCATTCGCCCCGTCCGATCGCCTGCATGGTAGCAAAAGGACCGGCTGCGCATGTCGGACGTAGAATGCCCAGGCGAAATACCGCATTTAAAGCGTTCGGCTCTGGGAGGCATCTGCGAAGGCAGCGATATATCAAGGTGACCACCGCTTCGAGGTGAAAGAGGTTCCTACGCCGGAGCCGGGACCGGGCGAAATCGTCGTCAAGACGAAGTACTGCTCCATCTGCGGCACCGACGTACACGGCGTGCTCTACGACGTTGCCTCGGTCGGTTCGATGCTCGGTCACGAGTGCTCGGGCACAATCTCAGCAGTTGGTTCCGGCGTCACCCAGTGGAAGGTCGGGGACCGGGTCGCTGGCGCGGCGGGCGGCGCACCGCCTGAAGGCACGATGAGCCTGTTCATGGAAAACCCCCGGTACAACTTCCGCACAATGGGCTGGAGCACGCTGCCACCGGTCTTCAGTGGATACGCCGAGTACATTCTCATGGACGCATGGATGGCCTCTCGTATTCCTGACGGAGTGACCGATCTGCAAGCGTCGATGGTCGAGCCGATGGCCGCCGCCTACCAGGCCGTTGACCGCTCGCGTATGAGCGCCGGGGACACAGTCGGCGTACTGGGAGCCGGGCCGCTGGGCCTCTTCGCGCTACAGATCGCAAAGGCCAAAGGAGCGTCCAAGGTAATCGTCTCAGAGCCCGCCCCCGCACGAGCGGCAGCCGCACGAGAGCTGGGGGCAGACGAGGTGCTGGGCCCGGCAAAAGAGGACGTCGTCGAGCGAATGGCCGAGCTTACAGACGGCAAGGGCCCGCATATAATTATCGAGGCCGCCGGTGCCCAACCCACACTCCAGCAAGCGCTAGAGGCAGTGCGCTACGCGGGGCGAGTGGTACTGCTGGCCATCGCCTGGGAACGGTGCCGGTGCTTCCCGCAGACTGGCGCACGAGGGACCTGGAACTGACGACAACCTTCGCCTTCAAGCCCGAATGGTGGCCCGAATGCTACAAGCTGCTGGAGTCCGGCGCGGTGCGCGTCGAGCCCATGCTCAAGGGCGACAGCATCATCTCACTCGACGACATTGAACCCACGTTCAAACGCCTGTTCAAGCCCGCCGACGAGATAAAAATGGTCGTGGACTTTGAAAAGTAACGACAAAACAGGGCAGCGGGCCAGCCCTTGCCCGCACCGTCATTGGGGGGTGGCTAGAGAAGTACCTCGCCGACCTGGATAATCGGCTCCACGTCGGTGAAATTGGGGATGTCGGCCAGCAGCTTGTCCTTGCGCTCGCCGGAGAACCCCTCGTCCATCGCCTCTCGTGACTCGAAGGTGACCGTCACCACGCAGGTATACGGGGGCTCGCCGCCGTCCATCGTCTCGGTGCCTTTGCTCACTTCCATGTTGATCATGCCCAGCGGGCCTAGCAACTCTTTTGCGAACGGTGCGTGTTTATTAACGTAGTAGTCGTGATCTAAAAATCCGTCTTTGGTGTTCGGGTAAAACGCCTGCAGTCGAATCATTAGAAGTCCTCCACTCGCCTTGCTCGGTCTAAATTGCTCTTCGGCTCATGGCCTCATCGCCTCGCAATGGGCCGCTTCGCTAACGCTGCTTATGGTCGTAGGTATGCCCGGGTAATCTCGGTGCCGCCGTCTTTGCCGGACCATTCGGCCTTCTCGAATGCCTTGTTAATCTCTGTCAGCGGGAAGCTATGGGACATTAGTTCCGCAACGGAGTACTTGCCCTGAGCCTCTACCAGGAAGTCGAGCGCCACGGGCAACGTGTACGGGTCGTAGTGGGCAATGCCGATAATGGTGGTGTTGCCCCACACCGTTTTGGCCACGTCTAGCTCGGTTGCGCCGCCGGGCCACATGTTGCCTATCTCAATGAGCGTGCCACCGTTGCGCGTAAGCTCAATGCCCTCGACGAACACGTCGGGCAAGCCGACCAGTTCCATGACAACGTCGCCGCCCCGGCCCTCGGTCAACTCTTTGACACGTGTGACGCGCGCTTCGGGCGTCGTGTACTCGGTAAAGTCGATGACTTCGTCCGCACCGCAGCGCTTCGCCAGTTCCAGGCGGTTTGCCGCGCCGTCGATGACGATAACCTGTCCGGCCCCCATCTCCTTCGCAGCGGCCGCCGCGTTGATGCCCAGCCCCCCTGCGCCCTGTATGACGACCGTGTCACCCATGCCCACGTTTGCTTTGTTTAAGCCAAATATGACCTGGGAAACGGCGCAGTTTACCGGTGCCACCTGCTCGTCGGCCAGCTCGTCCGGCACCTTGAACACGAAGTGGCCGGGGTGCAGGTAGAAGTACTGGGAGAAGCCACCCGAGCAGTAGGGGTAATCCTCGACAGGCTTGCGGTGACGCGTTCGGTTCGGGCAGGAATTTAGCTGGCCGCGCAGGCAGTTGTAGCAGCGCATACAGGGGAAGAAGTAGGTATACGCGACCCGGTCGCCCTCTTTCAAGGGCTTGCCCATCGAGTCGGTCGAAACCTCCGAGCCCATGGCGGCGACCACGCCCGTCATCTCGTGTCCGAGTATCGTCGGCCTGTTCTTCGGGTCGCCGGTCCAGTTGCCTGGCTTGAGGTGGCCCCGGTAGTAGTGCAAGTCAGACCCGCAAATACCTGCGGCTGTAATACGCACCAGTATTCCGCCGGGCTCTACCTCGGGCACCGGTAGCTCTTGAAGTTCGAATTTGTAAGGCTCGACGTATATCGCTGCGAGGCCGGTTGTCACGGTTAAGGCTCCTCCTGATTCGATCCCCGTTTGAGGGCCGTCGGCGGCATCTTATATGATACGGCCGCTCGTCCGGCGCGGCCTCACGGTGCGGCTGCCCGGCCAAAGCCGTACGACTGCTAAACGATATGGAATCACTACAAACAGCCTGGTTTTACGCGGTGTGGGCCGTCGGGTCGTATCTCGTCGGTTCGCTCGTTTTTGGCGACCTGATCTGCCGCATGAAGGGCATCGACATCCGAAGCCTGGGCACCGGCAACCCCGGAACCGCCAACGTATGGCGGCAGGTGGGGCCCAAATACGGCGCGGCCGTGTTCGTCCTCGACATCGCGAAGGGCATTGTCGCAACGTTGCCATTGTGGTTCATAGACATGCCGACCTGGTTCATCACAGTCGCCATGGTCAGCCTGCTGACGGGCCTTTTCTTCCCCATATTCTTCGGGTTCAAAGGCAACACCGGCATGGCGGCCATGTTCGGCGCAACGGCCGGGCTGCTGCCTCTAGGTGTGGCAATTGCCGTTCCAATCGCTATAGGAAAGTTCATGATTACGCGAAACGTGGGTTGGAGCGGCGGCGTGTTCTTCGCCACAGCCTGGCTCGCGGGAGGCCTGCTGCACTGGGACGCCTGGGCGGTGGGCGCGGCCATACTCGGAAGCGGGCTCGTTTTCGGCAGAACGATAGTTCAGTACAAGTGGATGAGGGGCGGCTCGGCTCGGGCAACACCGGCGCACCCCGAAACAACGACCGACGCGAACATTTAAACCCGGCAACAAAAAACCTGGCAACAAATAAACGAGGAGTCTGACGTGGCGAGACCCAGAGTACTGGTAACCAGAGACATTTTTCCGGAGGCACTCGACGCAATTCGCGAGGTGGCTGAGGTCGACCTGTGGGACGACGAGATGCCGCCGCCCCGCGATGTGCTGCTTGAAAGGGCGGCCGGGGTAGACGGCATCCTGTGCCTGCTCAACGACGGCATCGACGCCGAGTTCTTCGACGCTGCCGGACCGCAACTCAAGGTCGTCAGCCAGATCGCCGTCGGGTACAACAACATCGACATCGACGAGGCAACGAAGCGCGGCGTCCCCGTCGGCTTCACGCCGGACGTCCTCACCGACACCACGGCGGACTTCGCCTTCACGCTGCTCATGTCGGCGGCCCGGCTAATCGTGCCTGGGAACACGGCTGCGCACGACGGGTCGTGGCGGACCTGGCACCCGTTGCATTTCCTCGGCCAGGACATCCACCACGCCACGCTCGGCATCGTGGGCATGGGCCGCATCGGTTTTGAGATGGCTCGCCGCTCCGTCGGGTTCGACATGAAGGTGCTGTACTTCGACATAAACGAGCGCAAAGACCTGGAAGAGAAACTTCCAATGACGAGAGTCGATTTGGGCACACTGCTAGCAGAGTCCGACTTTGTCAGCCTGCACGTGGACCTGAACCCGAGCACGCATCACATGATGAACGCTGGCGCGTACAAAAAGATGAAGAACTCGGCTATTCTCATCAACGCCGCACGAGGCCCAGTAGTCGACCACATGGCG
>CAUZIR010000127.1:0-5456 GCA_963579815.1 Dehalococcoidia bacterium | reverse complement strand
CTAACAGTACTCCAGCCTCGATACGGCTGACGTCCAAGAGGTTGTCGGTGAGCTCGCGCAGGCGGTCGCTCTGCTCGTCGACGATTTCCATCAGGTCGTTGATTTCTGGCGGATCGAGCGGACGGTCGGCACCCAGTATGGTCGCGGATGGCACTTTGCACCATCGCCGGGCAGGGACCCGGAAACACGTCGGCGAGATACGCGTCGTGGTCGAACCGGAGTTCCGTAACAAGGGCGTGGGCCGTGCGCTGGTTCGTCGCTTGATTGAGTTGGCCGGCGACGAAAGTATTGAAAAGCTTGTGTTTGAGTTGGTGGAGGACGGTGAACCGGCAGCTCGCCACACCGCCAAACTGCTGTGCTTTGTGCCCATCGCTCTGCTTCCTGGCCACAGCCGAGACGGCTTGGGCGCGAAGCAGGACGTCGTAATAATGGAACTTGACGTCGCCGCTTCCGGGCGCATTCCTAACGTTGTTTAGTGGATGTGGAGCGTCGTATTGAGTGTTGTTGCCAGTAAGAGTGTTCTAGTTGTAGAGGACGATCCTGCGGTTCAGGGGGTATTGCGAATAGCTTTGAGACGCGCCGGTTTTACCGTTAGTACCGCTACGAGCGGAACCGAGGCCTTGAGGCTGATTGATGAGCAGTCACCGGACGGTGTGATTCTGGACCTGATGCTTCCAGACGGCCGGTCACGTGAGGTGCTTGAGCTCATAAAGGAAGAGGGGGCAGAGATGTCAGCGTGGCTGGTGGTTTCAGCCATGGACCCTGACGAAGTGCACCGCCTTTATGGCGACCTTGGGCGGCGGTTCTTTCCCAAACCCTTCGACCCGTGGGACCTGGCCAACAGCCTGCGCCGGGCCCTCCGGTAAACTTGATCCTGCGGACCGGCCGACAGTGAAGTCAGTCATAACGACTCACCGTTGGCCCATGAAAGGATTAGTTTGTATAAGAGAATTCGGGTGCCTCTGGACGGATCTTGTGTTGGTGAAGGGATCATTCCTTATGCCCTGGTGCTGGCAGGTGGCCTGAAGGCCGACGTACAGCTGCTCAGGGTCTTTTCGCTGGCACCGCTGGTAGGCCACTACGCCGTCGCCGGTATGGACTGGGAAAAGGTTGAAGATGCGATGCGAGGGGAGACCGATGCCTGCCTCGAAGAGGTGCGCAGCGGCCTGAGCGGCGAAGTAACGACGGTTACCGCCATCACTGTCGAGGGCCTCACCGCGAACTCGATAATTACCGAGGCAGCCTAACAGCCCGACACGCTGGTTGCCATGACGACTCACGCCAGGGGAGGGGTGGTCAGGGGCATCATCGGATCGGTTACCGACGATGTCCTGCGAAACGGCGATTCGCCCATGCTGGTGCTGCGGTCTCGCGATGACGAGTAAGACAGGCCGGTCCCGGCGCTGGACACGATGGTCGTTGCGCTGGATGGCTCCCCCCTGGCCGAAGAGGTGCTGCCGCACGCAGTAGCGCTGGCCAAGGCCCCGGACTTGAAGATTGACTTGCTGTCGGTACTGCCGGGCAACGACCCGGCGTTCGGTGATGGTTCGCGACCGAGTATGGAACGAGATAAATCGCTCGCGTACCTTCAGTCAACACAGGCCTGGGTGTGAGAGCAAGGTATCGCCCGGGTGGGGCAGGTTGTGCTACACGGTCAACCGGCTGCTGCGATTATTGACCTGGTCGATAATTTGCCTGGCGCTATTGTTGCGATGACGACGCACGGCTGATCGGGCGCAGAGCGCTGGCTGCTGGGCAGCGTGGCGGAACGAGTTGTCCGCCATGCCCAACGCCCGGTACTGCTGGTGAGGGCCCAGAACTAGGCCCACAAAGGCCCGTACGCTCCAATTGTGAGGCACGACAGCCCCGTGGCCCGGTACTGGGGGCGACGAGGCCGTTAGGGCGCTTCGGGCGGCTCGGCGGGTCGCGGCGTGCGTATGGGCAGCAAGGTCACCACCAGCGCAAGCGCTAAGACGCCAGCACCAACGAGGAAAGCGCGGGTCATGCCCTGCATGTAGGCATCTTTTATGCCTTCCTGTCCGACTTCTTTGACGGCGTCGAGGCTGGGTTCGAACCCGAGACTGCCCATCGTCGCGGTTACGATGGCGGCTCCCACAGCCACACTGCTGAGAGTGGCGGTGTTTCGGGCCATGTTGATAAATGCCGTTACCACGCCCTGTCCGCCCGGCTTGACCACGCCGTAGATGGCGTTCTGAGCGGGGGAAAAGATGAACCCGATGCCGAACCCCATGAGCAGCATGGTGAGTACGGACCACCAGATGGGGCTGTCTACGGTTAGTCGTGTTAACAGGACCATAGACGTTAGCCCCAGCGCCGAGCCGATGGGCAAAAAGAGCCTCCACCCCACGCGGTCGGACAGGTGGCCAGCCAGTGGGCCGCTTGTCAGGAAAGCGATAGGCACGCCCGAAACGACGAGGCCAGATAGCACAGGCGTGAGCCCCGCGACCTCTTGCAGGTAGAAAGGCAGGAGGAAAAATATGCCGGAGTTGCCCAGCACGATCAAGAACATAACCGCCTGACCAATTAGGAACGTGGGGTTACGGAAGGCCCCAAGAGGCAGCATTGGATCCGACGTTCGGATTTCCCAGACTACGAACGCGATTACCAGCGCCCCTACGGCTACGAAGCCGCCGATGACCACTGCGGACGCCCAACCCAGTGAGTTGCCGTTGGACACGGTTAGCAGCAGCAGGACCAGGATGATTGTGGACAGCGCTGCGCCAGCCCAGTCGAAGGAGCCGACGCTCTTTTCGGTGTCGCTGGATGTGTCGAGGTCAACTTCGTCATCAGTACCGACTATGTCCTGGCGTTCGGGCTCAGATATGCCCAGGACTTTCACCGCCAGGACTATCGACACGGCACCCACGGGCACAGCCAGGTAGAGCATTGCCCGCCATCCGAGGAGCGTGACGGCCGCTCCGCCGACTACCGGGCCTGCTATGGCACCCAGGGCCAGGACGCCCATAAACATACCGAGCGCTTTGCCGCGCTGGGTGGACGGGAACGCCGAGGTGATGATGGGCACGACGGTGGCCTGCACCATGGCAGCGCCAACGCCCTGTAATACCTTGAACCCGATGAGGGCCGACAGGGTTGGGCTAGACCCGGCCAGGAGCGCGCCCACAGTGAAGATGACGATTCCCGCCAGGTACAGACGCCGGTGTCCGACCATGTCCGCGAGCCGACCCACCGGCAACAGCAACGCACCCGTCGCGAGCAGGAAGCCGAGCACCACCCACTGCACGTCGGGAATGGTGGCGTTGAAGTGTTCGGATATTGCCGGGACGGCCTGGTTGAGGCCGAACTCGTCCAGCAACGTCATGAACATGCCGGGGGCGACGGCGCCAAAGACGACCCATTTGTTGACGGATCGTTTTGAACTCAGGGAGAGACCTGCGAGACGCCGAGGGGCACCCGTAGGCCTGTGCGCTGAGGCGCGCTGGCCAGAATTAGGACCAAGAGAGTTGGGCCCGAAGTTGTGGTGAGGGCTAGTTGGCCAGGGCGATAAGCCCCATAAGGCCGTAGAGGATGCCGATGCCGACCACCGCCCACCCTATTGTCTAGAGGACCGCCGTTTTCAGCGTCAGCAGTAGCTCTATTGCCACCGTCCTGAGTAGAGACGTGCCGGGCGTGACGAGGCCGCCCTGGTATTGGGGTCCACGATCTTTTCCGGGCAAACCTCTTGTCCAAAAAGAGCCTCTGGAGTCTCTACTAACTACACCGATGCCGCCAAGCCAGGCGGGCGTCAGTGGTCGGTTTGGATCCGGGCATCGGCGCTGGAGTCCGTCGGACTCTGGCACTCTCGCCACCTCCGCTTCTTATGCCCTCGCGACTGGCCAACAGGCCCCATAGGACATGGCTACTCAGGGGCTGTTACGAAACGTCCGGCCCCTGAGATTCCGTACTCTCCCGAATCTGAGTGGAAATCATATCACCGGGTTGACTGACTTACGGTGCGAACCCCTAGGCCGGACCTTCCAGGAAGTACGTGGTTACTGGACCGATTCCTTTTATGTCTATTTCGCCCCTGGGGTCGAGCACGAACTCGTCTGCCAAAAGGGCGTGGGTCGATGCGGTTACCTGTATTTTGCCCGGCAGGCCCTGGGATTCCATGCGACTGGCGGTGTTGACGGTGTGCCCCCACAGGTCGTACTGGAAGTTCTGGCGGCCGATAATTCCGGCGACTACCGGGCCGGAATTGATGCCGATACGAAACTGCGGATTAAGACCTGAGGCCAGATTTCCATGGGAAGCGAATTTCATGATGTCCAGAGCCATCCAGGCGAGAACCTGTGCATGGTCGTCCCTGGCAGTGGGAACGCCCGCCGCGACCATGTAGGCGTCGCCTATGGTGCGGATTTTCTCTACCCCGTACTTTTCGGCCAGGTCGTCGAAATGCACGAACACCTCGTCAAGAAAGTCGATCAACTTTGTAGGAGATAGTGAGGCTTACAGGGTAGTGAAACCGACCATGTCGGCGAACATAACGCTGACCTCGTCCCTGTGCTCGGCCAGGGACGAGGTCAACAGTTTCGTCTTTCAGGAGGCGGTTGGCTACTTCAACAGGAAGGACGTTTAAGAGCAAACGCTCCGGCCGCCCCTGTTCAACTTTCAACTGCCCCAGCGCTCGGTCCCGCAGGGCCATGAAGTAGTGCAGCAGCGCTATGGCGACCACCGACACCGCGATGACGTTGATGACAAAAAAGACGGTCCTAGCCGCCGATGGCAGGTTCGTGTCTTTGGGCAGCATTGGATCTATTACAGCACTCACGATGACCAGCGCCACGTAGGTGATGAGCCACAGGGACGCCTGCCGGTACCCGGCGAAAAGCAGCGCGCCGAATGGGCATAGCAGCGACCACAGGATGACAGCGCTGCCGTTGACGAACCCGCCAAGGGTGACCATTAAAAAGAACGGGAGGAACAAGATGAGCAGCAACTGGCTCATACGAAAGAAGTCGTACTTGCGAGTCATTGCGAACGTGAGAAGACTGGCAGCTGAGATGGGCGAATAAGCGAATGGGATGACGGACGCTAGCCTCTCGTCGAAGGTGAAGTAGATGAGACCCCATATGACGGCAAATATGGCAACTGCGATGCCCATTGAGACCAGCAGCGTCTTTTTCAGGCGAGTCTCCTCGTCGTCCGCAGCGTCTGCTCCGAACCTTTCCAGCGCCGCGAGGTTACCGGTGTTTGTCTGGATTGAAACCATTCGTGATAATCGGCCGGTTCAGGAACCGAGCCAACGCCTCCTGCGCTCGGTGACAAAATCGGCTTTCTCGATAGCGATTTCTCTAGACGGCTGCGTAAAGGGGGCCGTCGGCTTCGTACCGGGGAAGAAGTTGGCGTTCATACGACCGACCATTTTGTCGCCGAACTCGACGTAGCAGGCCCCCTGTCCGTCAAATGGACGCGGGTCGCCGGCGCCCCCGAGT
>CAUZIR010000126.1:0-5461 GCA_963579815.1 Dehalococcoidia bacterium | reverse complement strand
AGTGATGCCCGGAGGAGTTTTCACAGGCTGGGGTGGCGGAACGCTGGCTTGGGAGTGCAATTTGGGTAAGCGCAGTCTCGGTCCAGCTTTTCGCGGTGATGAAAGCGGGCGAGGACCCGGCTTGAGCCGGTCACCGAATGATAGCACAGCGCCCAGGAACGCCGTGCCACAGGCGGCGAGCGCTAGCCAGGGAGAAGTGCGGGAGTAGGGTGCCGGAGTGAGGTGTGGGAGTGGAACGGGGACCTGAAGAAAGTGCGTCGTCAGCGGTGACGCACTGGGAGCTTAAAAGCTTTGGCGCGCCACCGAAGAGGACTGGCTTCCGCTCGCGTCTACCCCGGGTCGCATCTGTCATGGTCACATCTGACCGATTCACATCTGCCCTATTTGCATCTGCTGGGTCTACCTCGACGCGGGGAACGTCGTACCTGTAGCCGACGCCCCACACTGTGATGATGTGCACCGGGTCGTGGGGTTCGGTTTCGAGTTTTCCTCGCAGGCTGGCGACGTGCCACTTGACCACGTCGGACGAGTAGAGGGGGGAGCCCCAAACCTCTTCGAGTATCTCTTTGACGGCGCAGGTCTTCCCGGCTCGCTGTGTGAGGAACCACAAGAGTCTGAACTCGGTGGGGGTCAGGTCGGCGTTGCCGCCTCGCACGGTTACTTCGTACCTGTCTTTGTCGATGGCCAGGACCGGGTCGGCGTAGCGCTTGCCGCGCTCTTCCTGGATGACCTGCTTTTGGTAGCGCCTTAGCAGGGCACCCACGCGGGCCAGGAACTCTTCCATCCCGACGGGCTTTACGACGTAGTCGTCTGCACCCATGTTCAGGCCCTTGACCTTCTTGGCCTCTTCACCCAGACCGGTCAAGAACATGATTGGCGCGCCGGAGACTTCTTTGACGAGACGGCAGAACTCGAAGCCGTCCATTTTCGGCATGACGATGTCGGCGACGATGAGGTCGGGTTGCTGCTGATAGACCTCGCGCAGGCCAGCGACGCCGTCCCCCGCAGTGCAGGTCTGGTAACCAGCGTCGGAGAGCCACGCGGTGAGAAGCTCTCTGACGGGAGCCTCGTCCTCTACGACTAATATCCTGTTGGTCATCTGCGGCCTCCCGACTAACCTGGCCTGGACTCGCCGCGACCGGCGTGGACCGCGGTGCGCTCTTCCCGGTGAATAGTTCGGACTGGCGTGTCGTCCGATATGGCAGCCACCTGCCTGATCGGCGAAGTGTTTTCGCCAGTGGCTACGATGGGCAGGTGCATCCAGAATGTGGTGTCCTCGTCCTTTTTGCTGTCTACGGAAATTTTACCGTTTCGTTGTGCCGCGCGACGGCCGAATGGGTGTCTCGGAGCCCGGCATGGTCGTCTTCTAAGAAGCGCTGACGCAGGTAGTCCCGGAACATGTGGTGGTCGGTACCAGGTACCTTCGCCGCTCAGGCGGTTGAGGAACAGCCCTCTGCTTTCCACTTCCTCAATTAACTTCGCTGGCTTTTCGACGCCGGAGACGACGGCCGCGAGTTCGAGGTCGAATTCACCACGTACTGCGGTCCGCAGCAAGAAGACTCGTAGTTCGTCGGACTGACGGGTGAAAACTTCAGACGCCAGGTACTGGAAGATGAGGCTGTGCTCGCCCTTGCTGGTGAGCATTTCTTTGAACAGGCCCTGCCATAGGGGCTGGCTGGTGAGAACGATAGCGGTGATCCACCCCTCTGAGTCGGCCTCCAGTTTCGCGGTCTCTTTCAGCGTTACTTTATGGTCGAAATTTTCAGCCAGGACCTGCTGTATTTCCTCGGCGTTGAACCGCAGTTCGTCTTTTCCGATTCCTGACACCCGGCGTTGACTTAGCAGCCGGGGCAGTGACGGGAACTGGGGCGTTTCCCGGGTGGAAAGCACCAAGCACATGTTCTCCGGCGCTCGCTGCACGAGCCGGTCCACCATGTCGACGATGGTCTTGTTGGCCGCGAGGATGTGGAAGTCGTCGATGACCAGGAGGAAGTACTCGCCCACCGACGAGGTGACGCTTTCGACGAAGGCCGATACTGCGGCCCGTCAGTCGGCGCGACCCCCGCCCGCCCGCCCGTGCGGTTTCAGCACAACGAATTCGGGGAACTGCGATCGCACAGACGCGAAGAGGTGGCGCATGAACGAACCGGGGTCGACGTCAAGCTCGTCGGCCGAGTACCAGCACACGGGCAACCCGGCGTCCCTGGCGTAATCGGCAAGCAATGTGGTCTTGCCGTAACCGGCCGGGGCCGAGACTATTTGTAGCGGGTTGTCTACGTGATCGTGAAGCGAATCGAGGAGGCGACGCCGGTACAGAACGGCGTCGCGCGACTCAGGAACCGAATACCGGGGGTTTCGGCCCTCACTTGCAATTGCGTCGGAAGAAGGCGAAGAGGCCATGGCGCACAGGCGGCGGTGAGTAATTCACCGCCGCAGGGAGAAAAGTAACCCAAGAAGGGAAATGCGAGGCGTGTGCTCGACCCCGGAGTCGGTTACACGGACTGGCCTTGTACGACCTCTTATTCGGCCAGGCCTTGTGTCAATGCCTCGGCTACGGCCTTGTACTCGCTCCGCACTTTTTTGCTTAACAGAACGGTGGGTTTTGACGTGTCCCGGTAGTCGGACCTGAGTTCCATCCGACCCAGGAACGGGAGTTTGAGCTCGTTGGCCAGTTCTTCACCGCCGCCGGAGCCGAAGACGTCGCCTGCGAAGTTTTCTACCACGCCAAGGACCGTTACTTTTAGCGTTTTGATCATGTTGATGGAGCGGCGGGCGTCAACTACGGACAGCTCTTGTGGGGTGGTTACGACGACAAAACCGTCGAGTTGCAGGGTTTGCATGACGGTGAGCGGGGCGTCTGACGTTCCTGGCGGCAGGTCGACTATGAGGTAGTCGAGTTCACCCCAGGCGGTGGACTGCAGTAGCTGGTTTATGGCGTTGTGAACCATTGGGCCACGCCAGATGATGGCTTCGTCTTCGTTTTTTTGGAAGAACCCCATAGACATTACCCGTACGCCGAAACGCTCGGGAGGGGTCAGTTTTTTGTGGTCGCCCATTTCAGGGGGCTCGAACACTTTCATTGCCCTAACAACGTTGGGGCAGTCTATGTCCACGTCCAGGATGCCGACCTTGGCACCGCGCTGTGCGAGTGTGACTGCGAGGTTGACCGCGACGGTGGTTTTACCGACGCCGCCTTTGCCGGAGTAGACGCCTATGGTGCGGGCGACGCCGTCGAGCGAGCTGGTGATGGCCTTGCGCTGCTCGAACTGGCGTTTCATTGCGTCCAGTTTAGCTTTGGCCTGGGGGTTTTTGGCGGGGTTCGGTTTCTGGGTCATGATGCGGCCGTTGCTGCGCGACTCCTGTGTTTATTTGGGCTGGGTTGTGGGCCCGGTTTGCTGTTAGGTACCCGGTTTGGATCGGTCAAAAAAAGGGGCCGCCGTGGCCCCTTATTCGTTGCGGCCTGATGGGCGAAGCTCAGTCCAGCCCCAGCTCCGCTTTGCCCTCTTCGGTGATCATGTCGGGGGTCCAGGGCGGGTCGTATACCAGTTCGACGTTGACGTCTTCGACGCCTTCCATTTCGGCGACGCGCCACTCGGCCTGCTGGGCTATGTAGGGGCCCATGCCGCAACCGGCGAAGGTGAGGGTCATTTTGATATCGACGTCGCCTTTGTCCACTGAGCAGTCGTAGATGAGACCGAGGTCCACCACGTTGATGGGGATTTCCGGGTCGTAGACGTCCCTCAGTGCTTCCATTACCCCTTCTTTGTTCAGGGTTGTGGTGCTGGTCATGGGCGTGGGCTCCTCAGATCGATTCGGCTGCTTGTTCGGTCGGTGCTGCACCTGTTCGTTATGCGACAGGTGAGCGAGTTTCGACCTTTACATTCTAGGGTCGCGGAAAATGGGAGTCAATGAAACCCGACCGGATTAGTCAACTATTTCTCAGGGGTGACTCTTCGAGTAGCACTTTGCGCAGGTCGGTGATCTGGTCTCTAAGTAGTGCTGCCTTCTCGAATTCGAGGTTTTTGGCGGCCTTTTTCATCTGGATCTCCATGTCTTTTACCAGCCGCAGGATGTCATCCATTGGCAGGTCGGAACTGGTGACGTAGGGCGCTTTGGTTTCGGCGACCTCTCGCACGCGGTCGTTGATGTCGTGGATGGCCTTGCTGATGCCCTGGGGGGTGATGCCGTGTTCCCTGTTGTGCGCTTCCTGTGTCGCCCGACGCCGGTCTGTTTCGTCGATGGTTCGCTTCATGGAGTCGGTGGCGACGTCGGCGTACATGATTACCTGGCCGTCGACGTGGCGAGACGCCCTGCCCACGGTCTGGGTGAGGGAGGTGCGAGAGCGCAGGAAGCCCTCTTTGTCGGCGTCGAGGATTGCAACGAGGCTGACCTCTGGTAGATCGAGGCCTTCTCTCAACAGGTTGATGCCCACGATGACATCGTAGACGCCGAGACGCAGGTCTCTGAGGATTTCGCTGCGCTCGAGGGTGTCGATTTCCGAGTGCATATGGTGGGTGCGGATGCCCGCCTCGCGAAGGTAGTCGGCAAGCTCTTCTGCCATGCGCTTGGTCAGGGTGGTGACGAGGCAACGCTCGCCCTTATTCAGCCGGATGCGTATCTGCTCGAGCAGGTCGTCGATCTGGCCCTTGGTGGGCTTTATCTCGATGACGGGGTCGGTCAGGCCGGTGGGCCGGATGACCTGCTCGACGATGCGCTGGCTGTGTTCGTACTCGTACGGCCCAGGCGTGGCGGAGACGAAGATGGTCTGGTTGATGCGCTCTTCGAACTCTCCGAAGTTAAGGGGCCGGTTGTCGAGAGCTGAGGGCAGACGGAAGCCGTAGTCGACGAGGACTTCTTTGCGCGACTTGTCGCCACCGTGCATGGCCCGCACCTGCGGCAGCGTCATGTGCGACTCGTCGACGAAGAGGAGGAAGTCGTCGGGGAAGTAGTCGAGCAGTGTGTAAGGCGTGCTGCCCGCAGCCCGCCCGGCGAGGTGCCGGGAGTAGTTCTCGACGCCGGAGCAGTAGCCGGTCTCACGCATCATTTCGACGTCGTAGTTGGTGCGGGACTCCAGTCGCTGGGCTTCCAGTAGCTTGCCTTGCTTTCTCAGGTCGGCGAGTCGCGGTTCCAGTTCGATTTCGATTTGTTCTATGCCCGCGATGAGCTTGTCGTGAGATGTCACGAAGTGCTTTGCAGGGAAGATTTCGATCTCGTCCCGCTCGGCCAGGATCTCGCCGGTGAGAGGATCTAGCTGGACGATGCGGTCTACCTCGTCACCCCAGAACTCGATGCGCACGCCCACTCCGTCTTCGTAAGCAGGCAGCAGTTCGAGGGTGTCGCCGCGGACCCGGAATTTGCCGCGAGACAGGTCGAAGTCGTTGCGCTCGTACTGCATTTCCACGAGCTGGCGGATGAGCTTGCCCCGGTTGCGCGTTTCGCCCTTGCGCACGGAGGCGACGAA
>CAUZIR010000125.1:0-5471 GCA_963579815.1 Dehalococcoidia bacterium | reverse complement strand
AATGCAGGTCAACTCCATAAGGTTCAGCAGCCACGGCGTAGACAGCACGTCAGCCCCGTCCTTGCCCGTCCGATTCACCGTCATCTCTTTAGTTATCTCGTAGTCCACGCTGGCAGAATCGCCAGCCTTAACGTCATCCAGGGCCATGGGGGAAACTCCTCTTCGTCATAACGGGGCGGCTATCGCCCCTACGCTTCTCTTGGTGTGACGGGACGGCCATCGCCCCTGGGCTTCTCTTTGTGTGACAGGGCGGCTATCACCCTTACGCTTCTTATTTGCCGGGGGCGGCTATTGGCCCTTTGCTTGTCGTTGCTGGGCGGCTAATGCCTCGGCTTTTAGCTCTACTTTTCTTGTTTTGCCAATCGATGTCCTGGGAAACTCATCCCTGAACTCTACCGAGCCTGGCACCCGGAACTTGCTCAGCCGGGTGCGGCAGTGCTCGATGATCTCGGCCTCGGATGCCTTCGCGCCATCTGACAGGATCACGAACGCCTTTATCGCCTCGTCGTACATCGCGTCAGGGACTCCAACCACCGCGGCATCGGCGACCGCAGGATGCGACTTTATCACCGCCTCCACCTCGCCCGCCGACACGTTCTCGCCCGACCTCCTTATAAGATCCCCGGCCCGGTCGAGGAAGCGGAAGTAGCCGTCCTCGCCAATCTCCACCACGTCCTTAGTCCACAGCCAGCCGTCCCTCAGAGCCTGCGCCGTGTTGTCCGGGTCTTTGTAGTACCCCTTCATGATCGTCACTCCGGGAATACCCCTGACGATCAACTGCCCAGCCTCGCCAACCGGCATGTCCTCGCCGTTGTCATCGACAACCCGGCACTCGTAGCCGACGGCCGGGAAGCCTATGGAAAGCGGGTCGCGCAGGTAGTTCAGGGGGTTCACCATCGGCTGGCCCATCGTCTCGGTCATGCCGAAAATCTGCAGCATGGGTACCCCGTAGCGCCGGTCCCATTCGGCGTAAAGATCCGCCGTAAGCGACTGGGCGAAGATGACCAGCCGCAGCCCGCTCTTGCCGTCGCTCGGCTGCGGTGCCTGGGCCAACACCATGCGCAGCGGCGTGGCCAGCGACGAGTGCACAGTGGCCTGGTGGTCGGCGGCCTGCTGCATCAGGCGCGAAGCCGAGAAGCGCTCCATCACCGCGATGCTCGCACCCACCGTCAGCGCCGTCATGACCGAGTAGTACTGCGCGTTGCCGTGGAACAGCGGCAGCGTTATCAGCCACCGGTCGTCCGGTCGCAGGCCCACGTTCTTGGACACCTGCTCACCGAGAAAAACATAGTTCGCCTGCGTCACCTGTACGCCTTTTGGTCGGGCGGTCGTCCCCGACGTATAAAGGATGGCCGCGTCGTCCAGCGACTCGATGTCTGCCTCGGGTGCCTGTTCAGACTGGCCGTCCACCAACGCATCGAACGTCAGCACCCCCGGCTCCGGCCCGTCTGCGTCGCACAGAATCACCTGCCGCACCGTCGGGCACTGGCGGCGCATGGCCCGAACGTTGTCCAGCAACGCCGGGATCGTCACCGTCAACACAGCCTCAGAGTGGCCGACCGGGTACGCCAGTTCGTCCGGCGGCGATAGGGGGTTCGTCGGCACCATCACCCCGCCAATTTTTGCCAGTGCGAACCAGAAAAATAGGAGCTCCGGCCTGTTCGTCATGTGCAGGTTCACCCTATCGCCCTTGCGCACGCCAAGCTGAGTAAGCCCGTTGGCTACCTTATTAACCGTTGCGTTGAAGCGAGCGTACGTCCAAGAACTACGCGAGCGGCCGGCATCCTCGAAAATGAGGAACGTCTTTCGTGCGTCAGCTTCGGCGCGGTGATCGAGCAGGTCGGCAAGCGTGCGCCGACCAACGATAGTGCGAGCGGCGATCGAGGGGTCCACGCCCCCTAGCCGGTCAGTTCTTTGCGAACTATGCGCGTACCGGCAACCATGTTGTTTAGCTTCTGCACGGTAATCCACCGGGGCATGGTGAAAAAGCCGCAGTCGGGGTTGATCCACAGCTTGTCTGCGGGCACAAACTCCAGGAACCGCCTTATGCGGTCGGCCACGTCCTCTGGCGTCTCGACGTAGAACGACTTCACATCGATGATGCCTATGCCAAGCTCGCGCCCTTCCCCCACCTCGCGCCACAGGTCCACGTCCACCATCTCGCGGTTGGCGAACTCCAGCACGAACTGGTCGGCCTTAACGTCGTTCAGCGCTGGCCACATCCATGCGTACTCCCGCTTGCCTCTCGGCCGTGACGCCAAATTGCCGAAGCAGATGTGCAGCGCCGTCTTGGCCTTCACGCCCTCGACGCAGGCGTTGTACATCTCAACCCAGTCGCCCAGCGCCCCCGGCACAATCGCGAACGACGGCTCGTCCAACTGAATGAACGTCGCGCCCGCCGCGACCAGCCGCTTTAGCTCGGCGTTGATAATGGGCGCGAACTCGTTCGCCAGCGCGACCCGGTCCTTATATACGTCGCCCGGCCGAATGTGCATCGACAGCGTCAGCGGACCGGGGCACGTCGCCTTTAAGGGCGCGTCAGTACGCGAGCTTGCGTACTGGTACTCCTCGACAATGCCCAGGCCATGCGGCACCGACACCGTCTCAACCGCCTTGAAGCGCTGAGGAGAGTCGTAGCCGTAAGGGCCGACCGTGCGCAGCGCGGGCTCCTCGGCAATGCCCTCAATGTGCGAATAGAAGTTCTGCACGAACATCCACCGGCGCATCTCCCCGTCGGAAATCACGTCAATACCCGCGCGCGTCTGGTCGGCCATCGCCAGGTCCACCGCGTCGTCATAGGCCTCGCGCTCATCGGTGCGCCCGTACTCGCCCCGCTCAATGTGCTCAATGGCCGTATAGAGCCAAGAAGGCAGCGCGTGCGAGCCGATAACAGAGGTAGGGAGAATGGGTAGAGATGCGTCGGTCATTGAGGGCCTCTTAGGCGGTGAAGTGGAGCGGGGACGTTGCGGTGCTAGTTCGGTGTGTAATTTTGCCCGCTCCGGCGCGTTAACGCCAGCGCCTACTCTCTGCGAATTGCTCCCCTAGTCTGCTTGGTTAGTCTGTTTGGCGTTCGCGCCCGGCCCACTCGCTCCACAGGCGCTCTGTACCCGCCATGCCGTAGGCGATGCGCGAGCGCGTCTCCTCGACCCATTCTTCGTTCGACTCGTAGAAACCCCGGCCGGTTTTGGCGCCGAAGTCGCCACGTTCGACGCGAGCCTTCAGTGCGTCCGGCACCTCTCCCGACGCCGCTAGGGACGGCCCCACCTCCTTGAAAATCCGCTCCACCACGTCCCAGCCCGCCAGTTCGAACACCTCGAACACGCCCGCGAACGCCCA
The DNA here is from genome assembly GCA_963579815.1 of Dehalococcoidia bacterium. Lineage (GTDB taxonomy): Bacteria > Chloroflexota > Dehalococcoidia > Lucifugimonadales > UBA2962 > CAUZIR01. The sequence continues at coordinate 2,135 of CAUZIR010000125.1, read as the reverse complement.
CCGCCGACCGGTGCCGTACTTGAGCGCCGTGTCGATGTCCTCGGGGTCGGCCACGTCGTTGTCCACCAGCCACATCGCCTCCCTGAGCAGCGCTGTTTGCAGTCGGTTGAGGATGAATCCAGGCACCTCTTTTTTAGCAACCAGCGCCTTTTTGCCCAGGGACTCCATGAAGTTCACCGTCACCCCCATCGTCTCGTCCGAGGTTTCTGGTCCGGGTACTATCTCGACCAGCGGCACTAGAAACGCCGGGTTCGCGTAGTGGGCTACTATCACCTTGTCCGGCCGTCCCGACTCGGTGGCGTACAGGCTGGGTTTGAAGCTAGATGTGTTGGACGCGAGAATCGCGTGCGCCGGTGCCAGCCGTCCCAGTTCGGCGAACACCTTTCGCTTCACGTCCACGTCCTCCACGGCCGCCTCAATGACTAGGTCCACGTTGCCGACCATCCCCTCCAGGTCCGTGCCTATCCATAGTCGGTCGGGGGCGTCGTCCGCATCTTTCTCGGTCAGCATCCCGTATTCGACCATGCGGTCGAGCCCTTCGTGGATGTTCTCGACGGCCCGGTCGAGCACCTCCTCGGTCAGATCGTGCAGGTGCACCTCGTAGCCGTTCGCCGCCAGCTCCAGCGCAATGCCGTGCCCCATGAGCCCGGCCCCCACCACCGCCACCTTGCGTATGTCAGATGCTTGCATTTGTTCTCCGCTCACTTCGTTCGCTCTATGGCTCTTCGCGCGAGCGCTCATCGGCTGCCCTGCGCGGGCTTCGCCCGGCTCGTTAGCGCTTTTTCGCATACTCTTGCCCCGCGCGGTTGTCATGCTACACTCCCGCCTACTCGCGGCTGCCTGTGTTGCGGCCGCCCCAGCCTGCCGGCCAAAAGAGAAATCCCCATGCCAACCAATTCTCAAACAGGAAAAGCCCAGACCGTTACCGGGGCAATCGATCCGGCCGACCTGGGCACCACGCTCATGCACGAGCACCTGCTGCTCAACGTTGGCGCCTACTTCGAACTCCCCGAAGAAGCCAGCATCCGAAGCTGGGTCGACGCGCCGCTCACGCTGGGAAAGCTCGGCTACATCGCCGCGCACTGGCACCAGAACCTCGACAACACCGTGATTCTCGACGAGCAGTTCGCCACCGACGAAGTTGGCCGCTTCATGCTCGCCGGGGGCCGGACCGTCGTCGACACCACCAACATCGGCCTGGGTCGCGACCCGCTCGCCCTCGCTCGTATCTCCCGGCGCACCGGGCTGAACATCGTCATGGGCTCTGGCCACTACGTTCGGCTATTCCACCCCGCAGACATGGCCAACCTCGACGAAGACTCCATAGCCGCCGACATAGTCCGTGACATAAAGGTAGGGGTAGGGGACACTGGCGTGAAAAGTGGCATCATCGGGGAAATAGCCCTCATGTGGCCGCATTCCGGCAACGAAGAGCGATCGTTACGGGCCGCGGCAAAGGCCCAGCAAGCGACCGGCGCTACCATCACGCTGCACCCCGGCTTCGACGACGGGTCGCCGCCTGCAATTCTGAACATGCTCGACAAAGCCGGGGCCGATATGACGAGAGTCATCATGGGCCATCTCGATACGTTCCACGACCGGGGGCTGCTGGCCGAGCTTGCCGCCAGCGGCTGCACCCTCCAGTGGGACACCTACGGCAACGAAGAAACACTGTTCGGCGAGGTAGGCAGCGGCAGCGGCGACATCCTCGACATGCCCAGTGACGAGCAGCGCATGGACGCCCTCGAGTACGTCGCCGGGCTGGGCCACCCGGAGCAAGTGCTCATATCGCAAGACGTATTCATCAAATGCATGACCGCCGCGTACGGTGCCAAAGGTTACGACCACATCGTGTCCAACATCGTGCCCAGGCTACGGGCCAGGGGCTGGAGGACTGGGCAAATCGACCAGCTTCTCGTAGGCACGCCACGGCGATTGCTCACGCTCGTATAACGCCATACGGCAATACACCCGGCACGCCCGTGCCACCGGCGTCCGTCGCCCGTAAATACCTTGACATCGGCGGCGGGCGACAGCTACCATAACGGCTGGGCCGAGGTAGCTCAGTCGGTAGAGCACAGCACTGAAAATGCTGGTGTCGCCAGTTCGATTCTGGCCCTCGGCACACCGCCCGA
>CAUZIR010000124.1:0-5496 GCA_963579815.1 Dehalococcoidia bacterium | reverse complement strand
GGGCGCTCGGACATCGTCGGCAAGCCGGTGGCGGCCCTGCTAATGCAGCGCAGCGACGACGCCAACGCCACCGTGACGGTGTGCCACACGCGAACGGCCGACATCGGCGCCATCACCCGGCAGGCTGACATTCTCATTGCGGCTGTGGGACGCGCGAACTTCATCACCGCCGACATGGTGTCGGAGGGCACCGTGGTCATCGACGTCGGCATCAACCGGGTTGAAGCTCCGGAACGCAAGCGCGGCTACCGGCTGGTCGGCGACGTAGACTTCGAACCGGTTGCCGCCAAGGCGTCGGCCATCACCCCCGTGCCAGGGGGGGTCGGCCCCATGACCATCGCCATGCTGCTGGTGAACACGCTAAAGGCCGCGAGGCTGGCTAGCTAAGCGAAGGTCAGCGCCCTGGCCGGGTTGTGGATGAGGATGTTGTCTAGCTGTTCTTGTGAGAACCCTCGGTTTCTCATCCGCGGCACGATGCTCTCCAGAATGTGGGCGTAGCCCTTGCCGCCGTAGGCGGTCGTGTCGGCCTTCAGGCAAACGTCGTGGGCGATGGTTATCCGCTCGCCGTAGCCATCTGAAATCAACTCTTCGAGGGACTCCATTCGCTGCACGTCGCTGACGCTGGTCGTCTCGTAGTCCCCGGACCGGTAGGAACCGCTGGTGTCCTCGGAGCCGAACCTGTCGTACTCCAAGTAGCAGCCGGTGTCGGCGAGTTCTTTTATCGCCGACATGGGCCGAATGTTGTCGAGGTGGCCCATAATTATGTTCTCGGCTTGTGCACCTGCGTCGGTAAGCTCGCGCATGATCTCCAGCGGGGTGTCGGGGTGCATGCCGGGGTGTATGAGTATGGGCGCGCCGGTCTCTACCTGTGCTTGGGCAGATGCTCTCAAAACTTTTCGCATGTTCTCGGTAAGCGGCGTGTGGTTGCCCACCTCGCCGATAACGCCGGACTTGATGCCCGTCTCGCCCACCCCCACGGTAACGTCGTCGATGATGCGCTGGGCGATGGACTCCTCGCTGCGCTCGTCCATGTCGACGGGGTGCGCCTCCGGTACGTAGTGGCTCGCCCCCATGATGACCTTCAGCCCGGTGGAACGGGAGATGCGGGCCAGCGCCAGGGGATCGCGGCCGATGCCGATAGACGTGGTGTCCACCAGCGAATTGCCGCCCGCGTAGCGGTATTTGAGCACCTCCTCAATGGCGAAGCGCTCGTCCAGGAGCATCTGGTTGTCTTTGTTGGTGTAAAAGCGGGAGCGGATCTTGCCGAGCGTATCCATCGTCACCGGGCGGTCTACGTACCAGCGCTCCGAGGCCTCCTCCGGCATCTGAAAGTAACAGCGCAGGTCTATCAGCAAGTGCTCGTGCGTCAGGGTAATGCCGAGCGACCCTGGCTCCACCTCCCCGAGTACGGTCTGGACTTTTCCCGTCGGTCCCTTGGGACTCATAATTTCCCCCAGTTAGCTTTTACCCTGATGTGTCTCAGGCGAATGTTCGGGCGCGGGCCAGCTTCTCAATGTAGAAATTCGCGTAAGTCTAGCACTTGGGCCCCAGCTTTCCCAATCGTTCGATTCGGAACAGATTTTACGAACTGATGCCATACCGAACGGCCAGTTCGCGCCGCCGCTGCTCTTCGCCGCCGCCTGCCCAGTCAACTTCGCCTATCGGGAAATGGACAACGGTGATCAACCCGCGGTCAAGGCCGACGAATGCGCAACCCCGCATTTCAATCATCCCTTCTGTGAGCACCCTCCACGGTAACCAGTAGTGGGCGCTCCAAGCCCCTGGGGAAGGCAACCCACAACTAATTGCACACGCTTGGACTTCACCGGAGCCTGAAGGCCAAATGGGGTGAAGGCGGCCTGCCTCTCCACGGTAAACCCCACTCCACCATTGAACATCCGAGGCGTCGACCCTATGCTTCCGTGTAACAAAGGAAGTGACGACCGGCAGGGACTCCCACGTCCCTTGCGTCATAAAGAATATGGCGTTGTTCCCAATCTGTTCGCCGAGGCGCACATCCGACCCCCACGAGTCTTCTAAGATGAAGTTGTCCCAAGCAAGGGGTAATCCGACTTCGAACTTGGCGATGTTTGCTGTGCCTTTGCCTAGGTTCGACAAGGAGAGAGTAAAGTCGACCCGGTAGCCTTCTCCGTCAGGAAGATTTGGTTTTTCGAAATGTGTTTTGCTCGTCATGCCGTCTGACGACAGATTGCCGAGACGGCTTGTACCGGGGGCAACTCGAACACCTAGCTGAAGAATGGGACCCGCCCGCCTGTTGTTGACGTCCCTGATCTCGTGATCAAGCATGGGATAGTCGCCGTCGGCCGCCCGCCTGTAGTAGCGGGCTGTCTTTGTCGATTGGTGTGCCCCCATGCTGCTGGGTGGCACGGTAACCACAAAAACTGATTGTGTGGCCCCTTCGACGGTTACTTCAACCGGTTCGACCTCAACACCAATTGGCCTCGGAGTGATGTTTCCGAGAATTCTGTCGTTGATACTCCCAGCAGTAACATCGATTCCGAATTCGCCCATCGTCCTGTTGGAGCGCCACGCCGAAATCGGAGTAAGGATTTCCGAGTAGGGTGAAGACGCCCCAGTTCTGGTCTGAACCCCGACCAACAACACTCCGCCGTCGGAGTTAAGAAACGCAGAGACTGTTTCGACGATTTCGGTTGTCAGGAGGTCTGGTTGGAATGTCCCTTTTGGGGCGAACTCGTTAGCCTTTTTGAATTCCAGGTACAGATTTTCTTCGGTACCGTCAGATGCGAGACGCTCTAGATCAGCCGGTTGTCATTGCGACGCAGGTTTGGTTATCCAGTCAGAAGCCAAAACAAACTCCCGAAGTCGAAATTCACGTTTCGAAGTACGTTATAGGGGGCCGTTCGCAGACGCCATGCCCCGGCCTATTTGGCCGTGCGACCGCCGTCCAAGTGGACGATCTGCCCGGTCATGTAGTTCGACGCAGGGCTGGAGAGGTACACGGCCAGCAGCCCGAGATCGCGCAGGTCGCCGTGCTTGCCCATAGGTATGCCTGCCAGGTTCTCCGCCGCCCCCGCGTCGCTGGTCCACACGTTGTCTGTCATGCGCGTATGGAACGCGCCGGGGGCCAGTGCGTTTACCTGCACGCCGTGCTCGGCCCACTCTAAAGCCAGTACCCGCGTCATCATATTTACCGCCGCCTTGGACACGTTGTACAGCGAAAGGTAGGGGACGCCCATGTGCCCGTTGGTGGAGGATACGTTTATCACCTTGCCAGAGCCCCGTTCGAGCATGTGCGGACCGACGGCACGGCATCCGTACATGACGCCGTTGACGTTTACATCCATCACGTGCTGCCATTCGGCATCGGTGACCGGCGAGGTGGGCGGCCTGCTAATGCGCACGGACTCGGGCCCACCGCCGGGCAGGGGTACGAGAGGCAGAAAGTGCACCACCCCGGCGTTATTGACCAAAATGTCGACCTGCCCGAACTTCTCAATCGCCGTTGCCACCAGTCTGTCCACCTGCGCTGAGTCGGTAACGTCGGTGGTCACGGCCAGTGCACGCCGCCCCATAGCCTCCACCTCGGCGGCCACGTCGTCCACCTCCGCCTGAGAGCGCGCGGCCAGCACCACGTCGGCACCCGCCTCCGCATACGCCAGGGCGATGTCTCGGCCGATGCCTCGACCACCCCCTGTAATGACGGCGATTCTTCCATTTAGCTCAAATTCAGGCAGCATCGTTTCCTCCAAATATCCACCACCCGGCTCCCCAATTTTCCTCGGGTCTCTTCAGGGGGTCTCGGGGCGTCCACAGGCATCCTCATGTCTGGGCGGCCCGGTGACACTACCATAGGGGGATGCGCACCGCCGACTTCCACTACGAACTGCCGCCCGAGCTCATCGCCCAGAAACCGGTTACGCCACGCGACTCCTCCCGATTGCTGGCGCTAGACAGGGTGACTGGATCAATGGCGCACCAGAGCTTCACGGACCTTCCCGGACATCTCGAATCGGGCGACGTACTTGTCTTCAACGACAGCCGGGTCTTCCCGGCCCGCCTGTACGGCCACAAACCCATCGGCGGAAAGCCCACTGGGGGGCAGGTCGAACTGCTGTTATTGAAACGCGTCAATGAGCGCCAGTGGCAAGCGCTGGTTCGGCCCGGTCGTCGCCTGCAAAAAGGCACGAGCTTCTTCATCGACGGATATGACGGCGGGCTGGCCGAAGTACTGGACGTAGTTGACGACGGCACTCGGCTGGTCCGGCTGCCCGAAGGACTCGACCTTTCGGCCGTCGGCGTCGTGCCGCTGCCGCCTTATATCAAAAAGCCGTTTGGCGACCCCGAGCGCTACCAGACCGTGTACGCTCGCCCTGAAGGCAGTGTCGCGGCCCCGACGGCCGGTCTCCACTTCACCGACTGTTTGCTTGGAGAGATACGCAAACGGGGCATCGAGACCGTCTTCGTCACCCTGCACGTCGGCTGGGACAGCTTCCGGCCCGTCACCGTGGACGACCCTCGCCAGCACCGCATGCACTCCGAGCGCTACGAACTGTCGCCCGCATCGGCCGCCGCCATCAACAAAGCCAGGTCAGAGGGCCGCCGGGTCATCGTCGTAGGTACCACCGCTGTGCGGCTGCTGGAGTCCAACGCCGACGGCGGCCCCAACGGCGAAACCTACGAGCGCGCGGCCGGAGACACCGGCGGCCCGCTTACGCCGGGCCACGGCAGCACCGACTACTTCATAGCGCCGGGCCATGACTTCCGGGTCGTCAATGGACTGGTCACCAACTTCCACCTGCCTACCTCCACGCTGCTAATGCTGGTAAGCGCCTTCACCGGTCGCGAGCGGGTCCTCGCTGCCTACGCAGAGGCGGTGCGGCAGCGCTACCGCTTCTACTCCCTCGGCGACGCAATGCTGGTGATTTAGCGCCTACGGAAAGCTAACTTGTCGGCGCTCGTGGGCGGCCCGTATAATCGCGATCGTGTCTGCTTGCTGACGGATGCCTGTCCGTCGGCGTCCCTGAAAGATCGAACGAGGATGTTTTTTTATGGTTCCCAGTAACGACCGTGCCGCCGTGTATCGCACGCTTGGCGTAAAGCCCGCGATAACCGCTTCCGGCCCCACCACCGCCTACGGCGGCACCAAGCTGCGCCCAGAGGTCCATGCGGCCATGAACGCCGCCTCCCAGGTAATGGTGGACATGGCCGAACTGAACGATGCCGCAGGCGACGTCATTGCTCGGCACACCGGGGCTGAGGCTGGCATGGTCACCTCCGGTTCGGCTGGTGCGCTGGTTTTGCAGGCAGCTGCCGTCGTAGCAGGTGCGGACAAGGCCCAGATGAAACGCCTGCCCGACACCACGGGGATGAAAAATGAAATCATCATCCACAACCTGCACCGGTTCCCCTACGACCAGTGCTACACCTCCGTCGGTGCTAAATTGGTGGGCGTGGGCGACTTTCTGCGCTGCCTGCCGTGGGAGTTGGAGTCGGCGATTAACGAGAACACAGCCG
>CAUZIR010000123.1:0-5499 GCA_963579815.1 Dehalococcoidia bacterium | reverse complement strand
ACAAAGAGGCGGTGGGTCGGTACAGCGTGGTCCTGCGCATCCACCCCGACCTGTACCTGGCGTACCACGGGCGAGCTCTGGCGTACTACAACGAGGACCTGTTCGACCAGGCGCTAGACGACTTCAACAAGGCCATTGAGTACAAGCCCGACTACGCCGAGGCGCTGCGAAACCGGGGGGTGATGCTGGGCAACCAGGGCCAGCGCGCCGCCGCCAGGGCCGACCTGCAAGCGGCCGTGGACATATACCGGGAAAAGGGCGACCTGGGACTCATGGCCGAGGCCCTGACCCAGCTCCAGCGCATACCCTAGGTCCCACTAACGGGCCAAAAACCTCTATCGGGCACTTGCCCCTGCCGGGGGCCTAGCGGGTGAAGCCGTGGGTACCGCGGGGACCGGCGTCCCTGCCCATGAACTTCGAGACCTGTTCATAGTCCTTTATCGCACCAGCCTTGTCCCCCAATGCCCATCGCGCCATTGCCCTGTGGTTGTAGGCGAACCAGTAGTCGGGGTCTATTTCGATGGCCCTGGTGAAGTCTTCAATCGCGGCCTCGTACTCGTAGGCGTCTGAGCGAACCATGCCCCGGTTATTGAACGCCTCCCGGTAGTTCGGAGAAGCCTCTAACGCCCGGTCAAAGTCGGCCACGGCCAGGTCTGGCTGCATGGTGCGCCGGTAGGCCACTCCCCTGTTGTTTATGACAATAGGGTCGGACGGGTCCATTTCGATGGCGACTGTGAGATCCCTGATCGCTTCAGGCAGATCGCCGCTGTCGAGGTGCTGGTTGCCTCGCATGACGTAGGCCTGCCTGTCGTCGGGGTTTCGCTCAATGGCGGCCGTCATTTCGGCCACCACGCCCTCGGCGTAGTCCTTGTCGGTTATTCGGCCTTTGTTCGGGTCATCTGTTGGTTGCATTGTGCGTGTCCTGTATAAGATATTATCCGACTCAGCGCCCCCATCCGGCGCCCCCACTCTGGGACCCACTCCGGGCCCAACGCTCAGTTCCCATTTAGAGAGGTTATTTCCATGGTAAATCCGGTAGACCCCAATAAGATTTTGCTCACGGGTGAGAACTCTTTTATCCGGCTGCAAGAAACCGAAGACGGCGCCGAGACGACCCGTGCCAGCCACTGGCGCATTCTGAAGTCGCCGAGTGGCCCGGGCCACGTCCTATTCCTGCAAAGCGACGTCACCGACGGTGAGGTTCGCATCTACTCCGACAACATCGCCATGACACGCTGGCTGCAGGCGACGATTGAGTCGGTACTGTACCCGGCGTTCGCCGACGAGACCATTCCCGTTATCGACTCGGAGTTCGGCAAGGTTGGCGACGGCATTAACCACTGGACCGAAACGGTTGATTCGCTGGAAGAGTCTCTCCAACTGACCTGGTACGACATCGGGGAGCCATTCATCCTCAGCGCCGCGCCGGGCGAGATGCAGGGCAACCCGCACGGTGTCTACTCGTGCCTGATCCCTTGTGAACGGGCCCAGCTGACCCTCAACGGCGAGACCGCTGCTGGCAGGCCGTTCCCCGAGATGATCGGCAGCCACAAGACATCCACCGCCTGCCTAGCCTGGTCGGAGACTTGGACTCACCCTCGATAGTGGCCCGCTAACGGGTACTGACCGGGAAATACAGAAAATAACCAGAGGACTAAAACATGGCTGACATGGTCGATCCGAACGAAGTTCGCATGACAGGAGAGAACTCCTTCATCCGCCTGGCCGGGGAGCAGGGCGGCACCGAGACGACGCGCGCCAGCCATTGGCGCATCCTGTACTCGCCCGGCGGACAGGGACACGCGCTGTTTTTGCAGAGCGACGTTACCGATGGCGACGTGCGCATTTACAGCGACAACATTGCCGTGGCCCGCTGGCTACAAGATGAGATGGAGTCGATGTTCTTCCCCGCGTTCACCGACCAGACGATCCCAGTCGCCGAGGCCGAATTCACCGCTTCTGGCGACGGCATTAACCACTGGACCGAGACCATAGAGACACCGTACGAGACCGTCTCAATGGCCTGGCACGACTTCGTTGAGCCGTTCGTCATCCAGTCGGCCCCCAACGCCCGTCCGGGCCGTCCCCTGGGCATTTACAGCACTTTCGTCCCGGCCCGCAAGGCACAGTTAACGCTGAACGGCGAGGCGGCCACGGGCACAGCGCAGTCCGACAAGCTGGGCGACGCCGTGTCCAGCACTTGCTGCCTGGCCTGGTCGGAGAGCTGGATGAAAGAGCGCTAGAGCGCCTCCCGGTTGGGGGGCAGCTAACGAGGCTTGATTGCCTCGATGTTGGCCGAGGCGGCGTAGTCCTGCACGTTGCTGCCGGGCACCCATTCGTCTATAAACTCCGCGCTCTGGGCAGAGGTGCGGATGCTGACGTCCTCGAACCCGAGGCCGCGCAGCATCGCTTCCAGTTCGCCGATGAGTGACGCGCCGGACACGCAATCGGTTAGCAAGCCCATGTCGTCTTTTAGCTCCTTTGGCAACGCAGCCAGGGCGACGATGTCGGAGATGGCCAGCCGTCCGCCGGGACGCAGCACCCGCATGGCTTCGGCGTAGACCGCGGGCTTGTCCGGCGACAGGTTGACTACGCAGTTGGAGATGATCGCATCGACGCTGCCGTCTGCGACCGGCAGGTGCTCAATTTCGCCTAGGCGGAACTCAACGTTGTCGTAGCCACCAACGGCCGCGTTGCGACGGGCCTTGTCCAGCATGTCGGGCGTCATGTCCACGCCGATGACCCGGCCCGTCGGCCCGACTTGCGACGAAGCGAGAAAGCAGTCCAGGCCGCCTCCACTGCCCAGGTCGAGCACCGTCTCCCCTGCCTTGAGCGCGGCGATGGCGGAAGGGTTGCCTCACCCCAACCCCAGGTCGGCACCGCCAGGAACACCTGCGAGTTCGTCGGGCGAGTAGCCGATGCGTTCAGAAGCGCGCTCGTGCCCGGCTATGTCAACGGCAGCGCTCGTGGATCCACAGCAGCCAGCCTGGCCATCGTCCGAACAACCGCAGCCGCAGCCGTCTTCGGCGCCAGCTTCTGCCCCCTGATCGGCTCCGCGGGCGATTTCCCCGTAGCGTGCTCGCACTGCTTGCCTTATCGATTCCTGATCGGAGGTGACCACGGCATTTCTCCTGTTCGACTGATCCATAGTTCTCGAAATAAACGGGTAAAAAAAGCCGCCTAAGGCCATACAAAGCCCTATGGCCGCACGAAGAACTGGGAAAGAGCGTCGAGCGTGCCGGGTTCTATCCAGCACTCCACCTTCTGGCCGCGCCGCTCAACGTGGATAAGCCCGGCGCGGCGTAGTTCCTTGATGTGGTGCGAAACGGTGGACGGCGCGATGCCGAGATCTCGGCCGAGATCACCCACGCACTCGCTGCCTCGTTCGTCCGGCGAGCACTGCGTGCCGGGCACGCAGCAGGAGATGAGCCGTCGGAAGATGGCCATCCGGTGCGGGTTGGACAACGCCTTAAACATTTCAGCAACGTCGGTTGTGGTCCCTATTTGATAGTTCGACATGTATCGAACTATAGGCACGTGGCGTTAGCCTGCCAACGCGCGATGGAGGCGCAGGGCTGTGTTGACGGGGGGGCTTTGGCCCGCCCCGAGACCTCTACTTCTGGAAGACGGCGATGGCGGCCTTGTAGGCGCGCTCAGACATCTCGGGGTCGTCCGACTTCGGCAACGGCTCCAGCGAGCCGAGAGCAACGAAGAACGCCCCCCCGGTTGAGCCGATAGTCGGCTCGGCCTGCCCGCCCAGTATGGTCAACGTCAGTTCACCAACGTCCCAGCCATACCACGACACGTGCACTTTTATCGTGGCCTCACCGGCCGTTATGCACGTGACGTCCGTGGCGCAGCGAGAGTCGGAGATAACTTCGAGGAACGTGATCTTCACGTCAGTTATGCCAGGGCTGGCCATGCGCTCGCCAACTTCCAGCGTCACCAGAGTTCCGTACGGCACGACGGTGATATCGATGCTGTCGTCTGCGTCGACCACCTCGGTGGAGAACGCGAAGTTGAACGCATCTCTTCCGCTGGTACTCGAGCCACCCACCGGGGTTGGAGTTTCCTTGACCTCGACAACCGGCTCAACCGGGTCTATGCCGTTGAGCGTGGAGAGCGCACCAGAAACGCCGGTCGCGCAGGCGCCCGCAACGGCGAACCCGTCCCCGGTGAAAACCTCGCCGGTAATCGTGACCCTGTCGGTTGTGAAGCCACCCAGCACGAAGATGCTGCCGTCTTTCAGTACGGTGGACGTATGGCGATACCGGGCCTCGGTCATGGTTGCCGAGTCGTACCAGGTGTCGGTAGCGGGGTCGTATATCTCGGAAGTGTCCTTGTTCAGGCTCCCGGTCACCAGCACCGTCCCGTCGTCCAGTATCGTCGCGGTATGCTCCGCCCTGCCTTCCTTCATCGAACCCGCGGGCGACCACTCCCCGGTTTTCGGGTCCCACACCTCCGATGTCTGGCGGATCGTGGAATCGATACCCGGCTCCGGTTCGCCCTTGCCGCCCACCACCAGCACCCGTCCGTCCGTCAGCAGCGTGGCGGTGTGCAGGATACGCGGCAGCCTCATCGACTCCGTGGACGACCAGCTATCGGTTGCCGGGTCGTAGACCTCCGCCGTGGCGAAGAAGGGGCCATCGGGCTTGCCGCCACCGACCACCAGCACACGACCGTCGTCCAGCACTGTGGCGGTGTGGATGGAACGCGCCTGGCTCATGGGGGCGGCGTCCGTCCATTCGTCGGTGGTCGGGTCGAATATTTCCGTGGAGTCCTGGTCGCGCAGGTTCTTGTTCTTCCCGCCCGTGGCTAGCACCCGTCCGTCGTCGAGCAGCACCCCCACGCCCCGTTCTCGACCGGTGTCCATCTTGCCCACCGGCGACCACTCACCGGTCTTGGGGTCGCGCACCTCGGCAGTCTTCGTCGCGTCCAGTTGAATGTTGGTGCCACCGGCGGCCAATATCCGACCGTCCTGCAGGGCAACGAGGGTAAAGAACTCGCGCTCTTTTTCCAGTTCGCCGGAGTCGACCCACTGGCCGGTGGCCGGGTCGAAGATCTCGGTGAACGGGAACAGACGTGGCCCCCTCGGCCCGCCCTTGCCCCGGCCTGCGACTACCAGCACCGTGCCGTCGTCAAGCAGCAGCGCAGAGTGGGACGAGCGCTCGTTGAGCATTCGCAATTCGACGGTGGTGAACTCGCCGTAGACCTCGCAGCTGTCGTTGCTGACTACAGCGTCGCCCGGTGTGTCCGTGTCGACTGACGTAGCGTCTTCGGCACTCGGCGTGCTGGTGCACGCGACCGCCAGTACGGCTATGAACATGATGAACAGTGCGAAGAATCGCTTCAACGGTTCCCCCTTAGAGGTGAGGTGTAGGGTCGAGTGTCGCACGTGTCGCGACCCTGGCCAATGACGGCTTCAGGCGCGAATGGTATCAGCAAACAGGCACGCCTCGTGTATGCCGTGTCCCTGTGGGGACTGTCAATTCATAAAGG
>CAUZIR010000122.1:0-5519 GCA_963579815.1 Dehalococcoidia bacterium | reverse complement strand
CCCATAAATGCTACGGCCCGAAAGGCGTTGGTGCACTCTTTATTAGGAGGGGCACTCCCATTGAGCCTCAGATCGTGGGCGGCAGCCAGGAGCGGCGCAGACGGTCGGGAACTGAAAACGTCCCCGGCATTGTCGGCATGGCCACGGCCCTGGAATTGGCGGAGGAGCGGCGGGCCGCCACGGTGGACCACTGCAGTCGCCTGAGAGATCAGATCATCCAGGGTCTGACTGAGCGCGTAAATGGTATACGTCTCAACGGTCACCCGACCGAGAGACTCGCCAATAACGTCAACGTCTCGTTCCAAGCGGTGGAGGGGGAGCCGATTCTGCTAGGCTTGGATTTCGAAGGGATATGCGTTTCCAGCGGTAGCGCATGCTCGTCTGCCTCGCTCGAACCTTCCCACGTGCTGCTGGCAATCGGCCTCGGTGCCGACCTGGCGCAGGGCAGTTTAAGAATGACGCTGGGGCATAACAATACCGACGAAGATGTAAAGATGCTTTTGGAGGTGCTGCCTAGGCTGGTCTCCAGGCTCAGGGCAATGCCGTCACTGGCCGGTGTGGAGTGAAATGATCAGACGCTTATCGATTCCGGCCCTGCCGGCCCTTGTGGTAGTGGTCACCCTGGTAGGAGTGATCGCTGCTGCGTGCGGCGGCGGCGATTCCGGCGCACTCACTTTTACGGGGCGAAATCTCGAAATTCGATTCGAACGACCAGTGGAAACCAAGCGAGTGTTTTTCACTGCCAACGATGCCCAGTACCTACTTGAGGTTGCCGATCCAGGTACCCGTATATGGGCGGTTAAATTGCACGCTGTCAATCGGCAAATCAACATAGTCAAGCTCCGGGTCGATAGCGGGTCCGTCGAAATAGGAAACGGCAGAGCGGAACAGCGCTTCAATGCGCTGTCTCCTCTTGAAATGGGCACCAAGTTCACTGGCGAGATGCCCGAAGACGAGATCTTCATCCCGTTGCTGTGGGGTGAGTTCGAACTGGAACGTGGCTTTCAAGCCGGGGGCTGGATATTCTTCGAAGTACCGGCTGGCACGGACATCAACACCCTGTGGTGGTCTTCGGCCGACGACATTATCGGCCGGTTCTAACCCCAGTCCTGACAGGGGTTGCCGCGTCGGCTCAGTATGTTGAGATGACCCCCGGACAAAAGCCAGTATCTCAACGCTTCCGTTAGAATGAGAGGGACGGTCTGGTCCCTGCACCCCCAGGCAGAGTTTTGCATCGAAGTGATTGCGGGGCCTGCACCCCGTGGCTTGAGCAGTGGCCGCACTAAAGTACCGGTAACTCCGGGCAGTCCCCCCGGAGAAATCCGGCGAACGGGGTAGTCCCGGTAAACACAGGAGAGGGAACGGATGGCAACAGTTAGCATTAGTGACGATTCATTTAAGGCGGAAGTCCTCGACTCTGAACTGCCGGTTCTGGTGGACTTCTGGGCCGAGTGGTGCGCCCCTTGCAAGATGATTGCGCCCATGGTTGAAGACCTGTCGAACGAGTACGACGGCAAATTTAAGTTCACCAAGTTGAACGTGGATGACAACCCGAACACCGCCGCACAGTTCGGTATCAGGGGCATTCCCACTCTGCTAATTTTCCACGACGGAAAGCCGGTGGAACAGGTGGTTGGCGCGGTGCCCAAGAACGTGCTCAAGGGTAAAGTGGACGACGTTCTGACCAAAGTAAGCGTCGCCTAGAAACCAGGACTTAGCCAGTTTGAAAAACTCAAGGCCCCGCCGATGTTCCGGCGGGGCCTTTGTGTGTCCCTTTTGGCTGTTTGTTAGGCTGTACACCCCGTGGGGGCGGATGGGTCCCGGTGGGCTCCTTGGTCTTCAAAACTAATGGCCCCGGCCCTTTCGGTCGGGGCGGTGGGTTCGACTCCCTCCCGCTCCCGCCACCGGTGTACTGCAACGAAAGAGGTGCCTCGCGATGATCAGAGTTTCGGTAGCGTACCCAAACAGCGAAGGCGCTAGATTCGACCATGAGTACTACGCTAAGACTCATTTCGACATTTGCGTTGATTTGTATACGCCATACGGCCTTAAAGGAGTGGGCGTTGATAAGGGACTGGCCGGTCCCGGCGACACGCCTCCGCCGTACATTGCGCTTGGCTACGTCATGTTCGACACGGTTGAAGAGTTCAACAGTGCCTTCGCGGCAGAGGGCGCCGGGCTGTTGGCCGACATCCCGAACTACACCAATGTCGAGCCGGTGATCACCATCAGCGAGATATATCTCTAGACTCACGCCCCATCTGGCGGCCAGAGGTATGAACCCGGAACGTCTAGATCAGTCCCTCGCGCTCGGCGGCCTTCTCGATCAAGTCCCAGCCGTCCAGCCTCCCGACTACTATGGCGTCGCAGCCTTCGGCCGCCAGTAGCGCTCTGCCATCGGGGTCGCCTGAGTCTGCTGACAGGAACGCGCTTTCGATTTGTTGTGTCAACGCCGGGTCCACGTCGCTGCGCAGGGTGAAGCAGCAGTGGCTGTAGGGCGGACTGGACCACAAGACCCGTAGTCCCCGTGTTTCGGGAGTGTCGGTTCGTTTTTCTAGCGCCTTTAGGGTTTGGCCACTGACAGCGCCGGCGTCGTACTCGCCGTATGCCACGCGCTCGACGACGACGTCTTCGTCCGAGGTTGACCCGCCGGGGCGCTCGTCGTAAAAGGTGAACCCGGCAAGATCCGAACTCGGATCAATGCCAGACTCCTTGAGAAAGTGGTACGGCAACAGGCCCGCCTGCACTGATCCCCGGTCGCCGAAGGCGAAGCGCTTGCCGCGCAGGTCGGCGACGCTCTGAATAGGGGAGTCGTCGTGGGTTATGAAGTGGGTAACGTAATCGACGTCTACGTTCCGCATGGCGATTACTCTGCACGGCTCGTCGATGAGCCGCCTGATCTTTACGTATGACAACGGCCCGTTCCAGGCCATGTCTATTTCGCCGGACACAAAAGCGGCGACCATGGGGTCGTAGTCGGAGTACAGTACCCAGTCCATGTCGATACCGCGCTTGCGGAATATTATGACCAGCGCCTCGAAGGCCTCGATGTGGTCCGGTGAGGCTGTACCGCCGAGTCTGAGCATCGTCTTGTCTCCCCTTTTCGGCTAGTTGACGTCTGAAGCTATTACTGGGCGATGACCCCGCCGTCGATGACCAGCTCCGCGCCGGTTATGTACGAAGCCTCGTCAGATGCCAGGAAAAGGATGCTCTCGGCAATCTCCTCGGGCTCGGCGAACCGGCCCAGGGGAATCTGAGAGGTACGGTCGGCGAACAGTTCGGGGTCTGTGAACAGGGGCAGCGCCAGCGGCGTTTTCGTGTAACCGGGGTGCACCGAATTGACCCTGATGTTTTCGTTCGCATACTGGATGGCGACCGTCTTGGACATGTGCCGAATTGCGGCTTTCGCCGTGGAGTAGGCGGTGATTGTATTGACGCCGATAATGCCGTGGATCGACGAGACGTTGACGATGGACCCGCCACCGCGTTTTCTCATTTGGGGCACGGCGTACTTCATGCCCAGCATCGCCCCCCGGGCATGGACCCGCAGTTCGCGCTCCAGTCCCTCGACTGTGGTGAACTCCACCTTCAAGGCTTCTTCAGCATTCTGCGGACCCTCAGCATCTGAGTAGTCGGCGTCGTAGTCCGGTATGCCGATACCGGCGTTGTTGACCAGCACGTCCAGTCCGCCCTCGGCCTCAACTATGGAGCCGATTACCTCGCGCCAAAGCTCTTCGTTGGTGACGTCGAGGTGGACGTAATGCGCGTCGCCCCCGGCCTCGCTAATCTGGGCGGCGGCGCGCTCACCCATTTCGTCGTTGATATCGGACAGGTAGACGGTCGCGCCCTCACGAGCGAAGGCCCAGGCGGCAGCGCCACCGATGCCTCTAATTTCGCCGGCCAGCCCTGTGGCCGCGCCGGTAATGATGGCTATTTTCCCCAGTAGTCGCATGGGGTCAGATTATCGGGGCAAATCTTCCCGGTCAACGGCCCGTGTTTCCTGAGTCAGTGTTCCATGGCAATAGCGTTGCGGTTAAACTCTTGGCTTGACCTGCAGGTCTATGACGGGAGGCCGATTTGAAGTTCTCACTCATGTACGAGACCCAGCGTCCGTCTGGCGCCGACGGGGTCGACGAGAAGGCGCTCATTGAGGAGACGCTGGCCCAGTGGGTGCTCGCCGACGAGCTGGGCTACGACTACATCTGGCTGGTCGAACACCACTTCCTCGACACCTTCTCGGTGTCCTCTAGCCCCGATATTCTCCTTGGCGCCGCCAGCCAGATTACCAAGCAGATACGCCTTGGCTTCGGTGTGGTTGTCTTGCCCCAGCACCACCCGGTACGCGTGGCCGAAAAAGTCGCGATGGTCGACCAGCTTTCGGGTGGGCGGGTCGACTTTGGCACGGGCAGGGGAGGGGCCTACGAGCAAACCGGACTCGCCGTCGATCCGAGGGAGACACGGTCGATGTGGGACGAGGCGATGCGGATGATTCCGAAAATGTGGGAGGACGAAGAGTTCTCCTGGGAAGGCAAGTACTGGAACGTCCCCCCTCGTAACGTCATTCCCAAGCCGTTGCAAAAACCCCATCCGCCAATGTGGTTAGCAGGGATGCAACCCTCGACCTACCAGATGGCGGCCGACAATGGCTTAGGAATGCTGTCGCTTTCCACAGGTGCACCGTCGGAGATGGCACCTCATATCGCCGAGTACAAGGAGCGGATCAAGAGCGCTAAGCCGATGGGAGCATTCGTCAATGATCACTGGGCGCACCTGGCCATTGCCTACTGCGGTCCGGACAGAGCCGAAGCGCAGGCGCGCGCCGCCAACGCCATGAAGGTGTTCTTCGGGCCGGACCGGCCGTACACCCAGGGCCAGGGTGACATCTACAAACAGCTAGTTGCGGGATGGGGCGGCATTCCCGACCACCTGGAGAACCAGTTCAAGTGGGTCCTCGACGAAGAAGTCGACGTGGGTGGCGGCGAATTCTCGGTGCAAAGGTCGGGTTTCGAGGAGTTCGACCCGGCGACTCTCTGCGACCGGGGTGTGGTGATCGCCGGTGACCCGGCCGCGTGCATCGAGGGGGTGCGGCGCCACGAAGAAGCCGGGGAAGACCAGGTGCTATTGCTGATGCAGCTCGACACTATCCCACACGAACAGGTCATGGCTTCTATTCGCCTCTTCGCCGAAGAGGTCATCCCCGTGTTCAGGGACCCAGTTTAGGCAGCGACCTGGGCCAGGCGCAGCCTCCCGGCCAAATCAGGTTGATGAGACGGTCTCGCAGCACGCCGACGAGGTGGCCGCCTACCACCCTGCGAGGCTCCGCCGCGACGCTGTTGGGCACGACGAAGACGATGAACGTGGACGCGGCCACGGCGACGATTACGGCCTCCTGCGAGACCGATCTTTCAACAAGGAGAATGACGAACAAGGCGACCGTCGCCAGCCCTGTTTGGAGCAAGTAGTTTTTGCGGTGGCGGCCGAAGTTTTCGTCGAATAGTCGCATCGCCATTCCGACTGCA
>CAUZIR010000121.1:0-5525 GCA_963579815.1 Dehalococcoidia bacterium | reverse complement strand
CGAATGTGCGGGCGAGGGCCCTTGTTTCGATGACGGGGGCCCCTAATTTGGTCGGGGTAATCATTGCGCGACTACCTGGTCGCCCTCGGACAGGCCGCTGACGATTTCGACGTTGACGTCGCCCCTGGTCACCGCCACGGTGGTGGGGGCGGCAACTTGCGCGACGCCGTCTGACCGCGACAACAGGAACGCCGTCACCCCCGCCGCCGCCGCAATGCCGACCACGACTACGGTGATAGCAAGGATTCGCCAGGTGGTTAGTTGGAGAGAAGTTAGTTGGAAATTACCCATGACGAGGCCAGTATCCAAGCCACGAGTTGCACGGGCGTTTCGCCGAGGTTACGAACCCGAAGCCTTGGATGAGAGTCGTAACCCAAGCGGCAAGAAAGAACGGCGAACCCGAAGCCTCGATTGTTGCCTGGGGATTGAACAAAAAAGAGGCGGTGCACCGGTGCACCGCCTCTTTCAATGACCTGCTATGTGGCCGGGTCTAGAGAAGACCCATAGCGCGGACCTGCCCCAGCGACTTCTCGTAGGCGTCTAGAGTCTCGGCGACATCGCGGTCGGTGTGCGCCTGCCCCACGATGAGGCGGGTGCCGTTGCTCATGGGGTCGATGCCGTTGTTGAGCAGTGCGAGGTGCAGCTGCGAGTTACGGGCACCGTCGTTTACCTTCGCCCAGTCCGCTTCGGAGAGGTCGAAGGTCGCGCCGTCGTCTTCGACTTCGAAGTCGACGCCGAGCCGCATGAACAGCAGAGAGCCGTGGCCGGTTACCTGGCCGGGGATCTCCATTTTGCCCAGTAGCTCGTTCAGGCCAGCCTTGACCTTGTTCGCTGCCTCGTCGGCCTTGTCGTTGACCTGGGTGTCGCGGACCATTTCCAACGCTGCTATGCCGGCCGCTGCCGACAGGGGGTTGGCGTTGAAGGTGCCGGGGTGGCCGACGCGCTGGTTGGTGTCGTATTCCGGGTCGTTGTGGAACTCGATCTGGTTGATGATGTCGGCCCTACCGGCTACCGCAGCGCCTGGCAGTCCGCCGCCAACGATTTTCGCGAGAGTGGTGATGTCGGGCGTGACGTCGAATTTCTTGGACGCGCCGCCGGATGATAGCCGGAACCCGGTCACGACCTCGTCCATGAGGAACACGACGCCGGTGCGGGCGGTGAGGTCGCGAAGCTGCCGCAGGAACTCGGGCGAGATGGGGTGCTGGCCCATGTGGGAGCCGGTCGGCTCGATCATGATGGCGGCGATGTCGTCCCGCTCCGTGACGGTCTTTTCCACCAGGTCGAAGTTATTTGGCTCAAGCACGATCATCGTGTCGAGAGTCTCTTGGGGGATGCCGCCGAGCCCCGCGCCACCGGCCGATGCGTAGTCGCTCCAGCCGTGGAAGTGGTCGTCGAATTTGATGATTTTGGTCTTGCCGGTGTAGGCACGGGCCAGCCGCATGGCCATCATGACGGCCTCGGTGCCGGAGCTGTGGAAGCGGACCTTCTCGGCGCAGGGGACCAGCTCTCGCACGAGCGAACCCCAGCGGATTTCGGCGTCGGTGGACGACCCCATCTGGGTGCCCTTCGCCATTGCCTCTTGGACGGCGGCGACGATTTTGGGGTGCGAGTGGCCGAGGATCATGGAGCCGTGGCCGGTCTTGAAGTCGATGATCTCGTGGCCGTCTACGTCCCACTTACGCGAGCCCTCTGCGTGGGTGACGTACATGGGGAAGGGCCGCAACCGGCGCGCGTCGTGGGTGACGCCGTCGGGGAACAGTTCCTTTGAGACGTTGAAGCGCTCTATCGACTTGGGGTGCTGGTCTATGTACTGCTGCTCAATGGGTGTGGGCATAAAAAGGTTCTCCGCTCTCTTCGTTCGCTCTCGGGCTCTTCGGCTCATGGCCTCATCGCGCCTCATCGCTTTTGGGCGTGGAGCACGCTCGTCGGGGCTTCTTCGCGCAAGCGCTCATCGCTTTGGCGAGAGACGAGAACAGCCATCATAGGACCGGCCTCGTGGGCCATGCAACCTATT
The DNA here is from genome assembly GCA_963579815.1 of Dehalococcoidia bacterium. GTDB lineage: Bacteria > Chloroflexota > Dehalococcoidia > Lucifugimonadales > UBA2962 > CAUZIR01. The sequence goes on along the minus strand of CAUZIR010000121.1, from coordinate 3,511 downwards.
GGTTGCCGCCTATCGGGCGGCGCTAGCGAGATTGGCCAGCAGCCTGTCCGATGCCGCGGCGATTTCGTCTACGGCACGGGCGAAGGCGGCTTCGTTGGCACGGGAGGGCTGACGGTAGCCGGAGATTTTGCGCACGTACTGGAGCGCGGCCGCTCTGGTGTCGTCCTCTGTCGCGGCGGGCTCGATGGTTCGCAGGACTTTAATGCTTCGGCACATGGCTAGAACTCCACCCCGAGGGCACGGCAGATGAATGCGGTCATGGGCGCGGCCTTGAGGCAGGTTGCGTGGTAGCGCTCCAGAAAGTCGGGCGCGGTGGCGTCTTTTTCGTCGAACTGGGCCCATAGACCGAAGCTGCGGTTTTTAAGCACGTCGATCAGAGGATGATCGGGATCGTAGCCCTTGGGCGGCCGCTTGAGGGGGTCGCCGTCCATTGTGGTCATGCTGTCGATTTCGGTTGCCTGGGTCCAGCCGACGGGGTTAGCGGCGATTGCATCACGAATTTTTGAAAGAGACGGCGCGTCGGGCTTCCAGATGCCGCAACCGGCCGCGACGTTGCCTGGCTCGAGGTGCAGGTAAAAGCCGGGGGCGTGCACGCTTTTCGCCTGCTCGTGCCTGAACTGAACGGCGGCGTGGGTTTTGTAGGGGGATTTGTCTTTGGCGAACCGCACGTCCCGGTAGATACGGAACATGGACCCCCCGTTACCCCTGGCGTCGGCGACGAAGTGGCTGGAGATTATCGGCAGCACCTCGCCGAATTCGGCGATGAACTCCAATAGGGGCGCTTTGACGTGCTGTTCGTAGCGGTCTTTGTTGTTCTGGAACCACTCCCGGTCGTTGTTGACCTTTAGTTCCGCCAGGAACTGGAATATTTCTTGCCCAAAGTGCGCTTCGGCCATCTTGTGCTCCTGCTTGAGTTAGGGGGCGTTGGTTAGGGGGCTTTTCGCCCGATTATGGTCATGGCGTACGGGAAGTGACTGGCTACGTCAACGTTTGTCATGCCCGCCTGTGTCATTAGCGCTGCAGCCTCTGGGGGCCGGTAGGCGTCGGCAGTGGGCAGCCAGCGGCTGAGCCACATGACCCGGCGAAAGTCACACAGCAATAGCGGCGCGCCCGGTGCCAGCGCCGAGGCCATGGTGCGTATGGCTTCCACGGCGTCGTCGAAGTGGTGCAGTGTGTATGTCGATACGATGCCGTCGGCTGGGGCATGTGCGCTCAAGACACTGGGGTCGGTGACGTCGCCTACTGCGAACGTAACGCGGTCTGCCAGGCCAGCAGAGGAGGCCTGCTCGCGTGCGTAGCCGATCATGTGCTCGGAGACGTCGATTCCGATGAGTTTCAGTCCAGGGAAGCGCACTGCCGCTTCGATGGTGGTGAGTCCGGGACCGCAGCCCAGGTCGAGCCAAACGCCCGCCGGATTTTGGCGGCGAAGCGCCGACCACAGGCCCCGGTTTCGCAGCGGCAATCGCGTGGAATGTCGGGCGTATTCGGCTATCGTCCCGGGGTCTGAGAACCTTTCGGCGAAGTCGTGCTGATGACCCTTTCCGCTGTGGCCCATGGTTAGTCCCTCCGGAAGCGCAATGTTAGTGGTCGAATGGCGTGTTCACAAGCCTTTGGGCGCTACCTAAGAGACACCGATTTTCGGGGCATGAAATCGCCCGTTTCCCTCTGTTTATAGGGGCAAACGTATGCTTGACACTAAAAATGCGGTGTGATAATTTTCACCAAGCCTCGCGGACACTGTCCTGACGGAGGGATGGTGCTGTGCAAACTGTACCGGCTGACTGTTTTGGACGGTCATGCTGCGGGGCCTAAACGCTGATCATTTTGTTGGCCCAGGCCTGGTGGCCGGGCTTGTCAAACAGTCTTTTCGAAAGGTAGGCAGTGGACCCGGAAGCTTTAGCGCAACCTCAGTGGTCGGAAATGGGCGACCTACTGATCAATCTATGGATCATGGTGGCGTTCATCGTTTTCTTCGCCACGAACATGTTGATTGCGCACAATTGGCTGCCGTCTTTCATTCGCACCCGCCACCTGAGCGAAGGGCTTTCTAAGACGAGGCCGCTGTTTTATACGGTGGCCATCAGCTCGTTCGGCGCTGCCATGTACATGCTGTCACGAGTAGTTGACCACGCCGGTGTCCTGCGGGATTTCTGGCCGGTTTACTGGATTTAACCGGAACTGATACTTGCTTCCAGGCGATTTTCAACCTAAAAGACCCGAGCGTAAGCAGATGGCACTCCTCGGGGTGCTGGGGGTAACGAGCATTGCTGGCCTTGCCGCCGTTGTGTTTATTCTCCTGTTCGTTATTTCCGCGTGGCTCGGCCGCCCGCTCAGTGTCTTTGGATACAACGAAGGACCGGACCAACCGATAGCGTTCCCGCATACGACCCACGCCGGTAGCGTGGAAGATGGCGGGATTGGCCTGGACTGCACTTTCTGTCACCGCAACGTGACCCAGGGTGCGGCGGCCACTGTGCCCGCAGTCGGCCTGTGCATGACCTGCCACGCCGTGGTGGGTGACGGCCTGGCCGAGGTTGAAAAGCTGCGCGAGTACTCAGCCGAGGGCACGGCGATCGACTGGATACGGGTGCACCGGGTCCCGGACCATGTTCGGTTTAACCACGAGGCCCATATCTCGTTCTTCTCGGACAAAGACGAAATTCTTCCTTCGGCGGTTTGTGCCACCTGTCACGGCGATGTGGCCGCCATGGAAAAGGTGCGCCAGGTCGAGCCGCTCAAGATGGGCAACTGTGTGGACTGCCACCGCGACAACGACGCACCCACCGACTGCACGACGTGCCACTACTAATGCGAGACGCTTCGGCTTTTAAATGGCTTTAACCAGAAGACAGTTCCTTACCACCGTCGGCGGTGGCACGCTCGGCGCCGTGATTGCTGCGGCCTGCGGCATTCCTGAAGACGAGCTGTTCGTACAGTCGCCTGTGGAAATGCCGGAGGACATGGTCACCGGCCTGGACAACTGGTACGCGACCCTGAGCCACGGCTTCCCCACCTCGGAGGGTGTGGTGGTGCGTGTGATGGAAGGGCGGGCCAAGAAGGTTGAGGGCAACGTCGACTACCCGGTCAACCGGGGACGGCATAGCGCTCGCAGCGAGGCGATGCTTCAGGACCTGTACAACCCCGACCGCATTAAGGGCCCGATGGCCCGTGTCGGTGAGCGTGGCGACGGAAACTGGGAGGAGATTGGCTGGTCGGATGCCATCTCTCGCGTCGTCCACCAGTTGGAGCAACTTAGCGCCGCCCGGCAAAACCGTGAGGTGGTGCTGGCAACGGGGCCGATCGTCTCCCATGCAGGTGTGGTAGTCGACAAATTCGTCAGCGCCTACAGGGGCACCCACATCGGCTATGAGCCGCTGGAGAACACCAACCTGCGGACGGTTATGAAGAACCTGTTCGGCCAGGACAGGCTTCCCGACTTCGATATAGAAAATACTAATTACCTCCTATCTTTTGGAGCGGACTTCCTCAACACCTGGATTTCACCGGTCCG
>CAUZIR010000120.1:0-5541 GCA_963579815.1 Dehalococcoidia bacterium | reverse complement strand
GCTGGGTCAATCAGATAATCCCCAAGGCTCTGGTGCGCAGATCGGCACGGCGCGCGAGTGTCGATAGGCCCGTCGTCGTGGTGGGCACGGCGACTGCGCTGCCGCTGGTGGATCGGCTGGACCCGAGCCTGGTCGTCTATCACTGCAGCGACGACTACGCCAGCCAGCCCAATTTCCCGACGTCGTTTTTAAAACAGGAACGGTCGCTCATGAGCCGGGCCGACCTCGTCATATGCACTGCTGAAGAGTTGACCCGGGTAAAGTCGCCTCTGCATACGAATACGCACACCGTGACCAACGGCGCCGACGTGGAACACTTCATGGCCACGCAGGACGGTTCGACGGGCGTCGCGCCGGACGTTGCCGGGCTGCCTGGCCCCGTCATCGGCTACATCGGCACCGTCTTTGAGTGGGTGGACGTGCAGCTATTGGCCCGCGCGGCGCAGGCACGCCCCGGTTGGAGCTTCGCACTGATCGGGCCTGTGGCGACCGACGTTAGTGCTATAGAAGCTTTGCCCAACGTACACCTGCTCGGCCCCCGGCCGTACGGGGAACTGCCGAGTTACCTGAAGGGCTTCGACGTGGCTACCGTGCCGTTCATATTCCACGACGTCACCCTCAGGGCCAGCCCGGTCAAGTTCTATGAGTACCTCGCATCGGGCGTCCCGACTGTGGCTACCCGTCTGCCAGACCTGCGCCGGTTCGACGGGCTTGCGGGCCTGTACGACGGGTACGACGAGTTCATGGCCGCACTGGACGCGGGGGTCGCCGACAGGTCAGAGGATGCGCGAGAGGCCCGGATGCGGGCGGCGAAGGATAACTCGTGGACGGTCAGGTTCGCCCAGATTGACGGTCTCATTGACGAGTCGCTGGCTAGCCGCCAAAAGGATCGAAACGGTGACTGACGGCGCTGTCCGGTCGCTGCACGTGGCCCAGACGTTCGGCCTGTACGACGCCGAGGGGCGCACGGGCCATATAGCGCCCCTCGCGGCCCGGCTGGCGGCGCAGGGGAACGAGGTGTCGGTCGTTGCTGCTGCCTACCCCCCGTACAGCGAGCCCGGCGTCGCAAAGGTGGGCGAGAGCGAGAGCGCATTCCCGGTGACGTTCCTGCGCAGCGGCTTTCGCTACCGCACCATGACAATTAATCCGGGCGCGCGGTCGCTGTTCTCACAACAAGTGACAGGGGTGGACGTGGTCCACATTCACGGTTTGTACGACCTGCTCGGGCCAGCCGCGGCCACGGCTTGTAGGCACTGGCGCGTCCCTTACGTGGTCGAGACGATGGGCATGTTCAGGCCGGTCGCCGGTGGACGGGTGCGGAAGTGGCTTTTCATGCGCCTGTTCGGCCGGGCGATGATGCGCGGTGCGGCCCGCTTCGTGGTCACCTCCGGGCGGGAGGCCGACGACCTCATCAACGGCGGTATACAGGCGGACCGAGTAATTGTCCGACACAACGGAATAGAGCCAGTTGCGGCCCAGGCCCAGGCCGCGACCGGGGCAGGATCTGCGTTCAGGGCAGCGCATGGCCTTGGGACTGATGCACCGTTCGTTCTGTTTTTGGGACGCATCTCTCCGGTGAAGAACATTGAGCTGCTCCTGGCGGCCTTCGAACGGTCGTCGGTGAGAGACGCGACCCTGGTGATCGCCGGTCCGGCCGAGGGCTCCAAGTATCTTGGCCGACTGCGAGAGATCGTCCGGTCCTCTCAACCGGGAGACCGGGTGAAGTTCGTCGGGCCGATCTACGGTGAGGATAAGGCAGTCGCGCTGAGCGAAGCTGCGCTCTTAGTTCTGCCGTCGTCGAACGAGAATTTTGGCACCGTGGCGCTGGAGGCGATGGCAGTGGGCACACCCGTGGTCGTGACCGAGACGTGCGGGGTCGCCGAGCACGTGCTTGGCTGCAAAAACCCGGACGCTAAAAACCCGAATGAAACTGGCGGCCTGGTGGTAGGCTTAAACGCCGATGACATGCGGGCCGCGATGGATAGCGTGTTGTCCGACGAAGCCCTGCGGGCCGAACTGGCCAGCGGGGCGAAAGCGATAGCGGCGAGGCTGACCTGGGATGAGGCTGCGAGGCTAACGACCGATATGTACAAACAGGTTTTGAAGAGTTGATGGAGACTCCTGTTGTACGTCCTCGGCCTTAACGCGTATCACGGCGACGCCTCTGCGGCCATCTTGCGGGATGGCGAACTTTTGGCGGCCGTGGAAGAGGAGCGGTTCACCCGGGTAAAACACACCGCGGGATTCCCGTCCAACGCAGTGAGGTACTGCTTAGAAGTGGCCGGTATTCCGGTGGAGGCGGTCGACCACGTCGTCGTGCCCCGCAAGCGATCTGCGCATCTACTTAAAAAAGCGCTGTGGGCGGCCAGGTTTCCCCGTTTCGCGCTGAGCCGGGCGAACGCGTGGCGCAGCTTCGGGGAAGTGCAGGATGCACTGGCCGAGGCCGGTGCCACCACGCCTACGAAGCTTAAGGCGCAGCTTCATTTCGTTGAACACCATATTGCGCACGCCGCCAGTGCTTTTTACTGTTCACCGTTCGACGAGGCGGCGGTGCTGTCTTTGGACGGCCTGGGCGACTTCGCCAGTATGCTCTGGGGATCGGCTTTGGGACGGGACATCGAGGTCGGCGGCAGGGTGATGTTCCCTCACTCGCTCGGCCTCTATTACACGGCTGTCACCCAGTACCTCGGCTTTCCCAGGTACGGCGACGAGTACAAGGTGATGGGCCTGGCACCCTATGGCGAGCCCAAATACGGTGACGTATTCGACCGCATCGTGCGTGCCGATGGCGAGATGGGCTTCGAGCTCGGGATGGACTACTTCCGGCACCAGAAGGTCGGCCCGGAGGTTTCATGGCGGTCGGGCGAACCGAAGATGCCCACGCTGTTCGGCCAGGGACTGGTCGATGCGCTGGGGCCAGCGCGCGATCCTTCGGAGCCTCTCAACCAACACCATTACGACGTGGCCGCGACCCTGCAAGAACGGCTGGAGACGGTCGTTTACGGGCTCGTCAGCGAACTGGCGAGCCGTACCGGAGCCAAAAGTCTGGCGTATGCGGGGGGCGTCGCCTTCAACTGCGTCGTCAACGGCCGCATACTCGAACGCACGCCCTTCGAGAACCTCTACGTGCAGCCAGCGGCTGGTGATGCCGGGCTGGCCGTCGGAGGGGCGATGTACGCCTATCACGCGATTCTCGGTCGCCCGAGAACGGGCTTCGTCATGGACCACGCCTACTGGGGGCCGGAGTACCCGGTGGACCGTATGCGGGCCGCCCTCGAAGCCGAGGGCCTTGTGTTCGAGGAGCTTTCCGACGATGAGATGGTCAAGGCGGCTGCCAGGCGCATCGCGGGCGGAGACGTGCTGGGCTGGTACCAGGGACGCTCGGAGTGGGGGCCGCGTGCGCTGGGGAACCGGAGCATAGTGGTGGACCCGCGCCGGGCCGACATGAAGGACATCCTCAACAGCCGGGTGAAGCGTCGAGAGGCGTTCAGGCCGTTCTCCCCGTCGATACTGGCAGAGCGGGTGGCGGAGTGGTTCGAAAACGACTACCCCTCGCCCTTCATGCAGATGACCTACCAGGTCCGGGAAGACAAGAGAGACGCTATACCCGGCCCCACCCACGTAGACGGTTCAGGAAGGCTCCAGACCGTTACCGCTGAGGTGAACCCCCGTTACCACGCACTGATCACCGAGTTCGACAGGCTGACGGGTGTGCCCGTCCTGCTCAACACCTCTTTCAACGACAATGAGCCGGTGGTAAATACCCCCGAAGAGGCGGTTGCCAGCTTCCTGCGCGCCAGGATGGACGCTCTCGCTCTCGGGCCGTTCCTCGTGGCACGTGGGACGGCACGCCGTTGAGAGCGCTCCTGATAAACCAGTACTACCCACCGGACACCAGTGCCACGGCGACGGTGGCTGAAGATATGGCCAGGGCGCTGGCCGAACGATGTGAAGTCACGGTGCTGGCTGGTAGGCCTTCGTACGCACCCAGCGAAGAGCACGGCTACTACCTGACAAGAAGCGAGACCCAAAATGGGGTGAACGTGGAACGGGTCGGCTCAACGGGGTTCGACCGATCTTCACCGTTGGGACGCCTGTCCAACTACGTTACTTATTTGCTGCTCATGCCCATTCGTGCGCTGACCCTCACGCCTCGCCCCGACGTTGTCATAGGCATGACCGACCCGCCGGTCGTCGGAATTCTCGGGGCGGCGGTGAGCAAGCTGATGGGCGTGCCATTCGTGTATGCCGTGCAGGACCTGCACCCCGACATGACCGTCGCTGTGGGTATACCTATTCCCTCGCCGCTGGCGAAACTTTGGGACCGGGTGCACCGGTGGGCGCTGCGCAGATCGCGAAGAGTGATTGTGCTTGGCGACGACATGGCGCGACGCATAGAAGGCAAGGGCGTCGCGGCCAGCAACGTGGCGGTCGTGCGCACCGGCTCGGTGTCGCTGCCAGAACCAAAGACTGACGGCTCAGCTATTAGGAGTCAGATTCGAGAAGGCTTCGACTTCGTTGTACTGCACGCTGGCAATCTCGGCTACTCTGGCGACTTCGCCGCTCTCGTCGCGGCCGCGCACGAACTGGACGCCGGGGTCGGCATGGTGTTCGTGGGCGCAGGTGCCAGGCGAGAGGAGTTGCGACGCGAGGCAAGGGAAGCTGGCAACGTGCGGTTCCTGGAATATTTCCCCACCAGTGAGCTTCGCCATGTACTGGAAGCTGGGGACCTGCACGTAGTTGCGATCAGGCCCGGCCTGGAGGGCCTTGTCGTGCCGAGCAAGCTCTATTCGATTCTGTCAGCAGGCAAGCCGGTGCTGGCAGCCGCGCCACCCGATAGCGACGTTGCCGGGATAGTCGGCGTGGAGAGCTGCGGCGTCGCCGTCGACCCCTCGAACGCCGGTGACATCGCGGCCGCGATAAGTGAACTGGCCGAGGACCTGACTAGGCTGGAGGCCATGGGACAGGCGGCGAGGCGAGCCGCCGAGAAGTACGTTCGCGATGGTGAACTGGCGAAGCTTGTGACGCTCGTAGAGCGAGCAGCCGCGCCGGACGAGATCACCAACTACGAAGGGGAGGCCTGAATGAGAGGCTGGTATAAGCGCCCAATGGACCTGGCTATCCTGACGGTGGCCCATCTCGCGCTGGCCCCGGTGTGGCTGGTGCTGTGGAGCGTGATTCCACTTCTCATCTGGCTGGAAGACAGGGGCCCCGTCTTCTACGGTCAGCCCAGGGCGGGCAGGGCCAGGGCGGCCAGCGCCAAGGCGGACGGAGAAGCTACGACATTTTCCTACCTCAAGTTTCGCACCATGATTGTCGATGCGGACAAGGTAGGGCCCGTGTGGACGGCCGATGACGACCCTCGCGTCACCCGGGTGGGCCGTTTCTTGCGCCGCACCGCTATGGACGAGCTGCCCGGCCTGCTCTCGATATGGCGTGGCCACATGAGCCTCGTAGGACCGCGCGCCCTGCCTCTTGCCGAACAGCGCATGTTGGAGGAGCAGATACCGGGCTTTTCCGACAGGTTGCGCGTCACGCCGG
>CAUZIR010000119.1:0-5629 GCA_963579815.1 Dehalococcoidia bacterium | reverse complement strand
TCGGTCGCATCCTTTCGGATGCCGGGGCTCCTGAGAGTCAACCCCTCTACGGCCGCTGGATCGAGATGTACGCCGACCCCGAATTCGCGGCGCTCGCCGAGTGGCTGCGCGCGTACATCGACCGCAGCGCCGACGGCACCGGCGAAGCTGGCAGGCGACGGCTGGTCGACATATTCGAGGTGAGCACCCGCTACGAGTACATGTTTTGGGACGCTGCCTACCGGCTGGAGGGCTAGCAGGCCTCTTGTCCACGAGCCGCTTGCAGCGGCCGACACTGTTGGCTTTGGCTAGCGGAACAGGTCGGTTTCTTTTGCTCTGATTAGCGCTCGCGCGTTGCCGGGTCTGGTGAGTAACTCGGGCGAGACGCCCCGCACTATTGCCAGGGGCACGCCCGTCGCTTTTCCCATCACCAGTTCACCGGCCCCGGCCAGTTCGTCGACCACGGCTATTTCGGTCACCCTGAGCACCTTGCCCGAGGCGTCGTTTGTGCCCCGGTAGTCCAGGATGGGCCGCAGCCCCGCGACGCCGATGGCAACGTCGGTGTGGCCCTCGCGCCAGGGTCGGCCGAACGTGTCGGCGATGACCACGCCCAGTCGCTTTAGCCCGGTCAGCGCCAGTATGTCCGCGACGAGGTCACGGGCCGAACGGTCCGGGTCTTCGGGCAGCAGCAGCACGGTGTCGTCACCGGCCACGTTGGACCCGTCGATGCCCGCGTTGGCGCACACGAAACCGTGTTGCGTCTCTGTAATGAGAATGCCGCGCCCGCGGTCTTCCCTCACGACCGACCTGCTCTGGTCGAATACGAGTTGCACCAGCCGGGGGTCCTTGCCGCTGGGGCCAGCGAAGTCTATTGCTCGCCGCGACGGGGTTATAGAGGTCAGGTCAACGAAGCGGTCCTCGGACTTGGAGACGACTTTCTGAGCCACGACAAGCACGTCCCCGTCGGCAATGGGGTCGCCCTGCGCCCCGGCCGCCGTGACGAAGAGATCGCCCAGCCGGCCGCCTGGCGTCACCTCGGGTAACCCGGTGACTCCGATGACGTGAATGCGCTGTGGTGAGGGGCGTTGTGTGGGCATGCTTTAGGGCGCGATACGTCGCGGTTCTGAAGTGCATGGTACGGTAAATTCTCACCATGACAGACCAATCGCCCCCCTCCCTGATGTGCCGCAGCCTGCTGTTCGTGCCGGGCAACCGCTCCGACATGCTGGACAAGGCCGCTGGCCTGCGCCCCGACGTATTCGTCCCTGACATGGAAGACTCCGTGCCCGTTGGGGAAAAGCACGCCGCTCGCATGACCGTCGCTGCATATCTGGGCAGCCTCGCAGCCACTGGCAGGCTGGTGGTGCCAAGGGTCAATGCCGTGGGCTCGGAGTTCATCGAAGACGACCTGAGAGCAGTTGTCGGCCCACAAATTTTTGGTGTCTCGGTGGGGAAGGTAGGGTCGGCCGCAGACCTCACGTCTCTGCATGAAATGCTGTCCCGGCTCGAACCTGCAGCCGGTGTCCCCGAGGGCTCTACTGTCGTATTCGCCTGGCTGGAAACCGCGTCTGGCGTGGTGAACGCACCGGAGATTTGCCGGGCAACCAGCAGGCTGGCTGGCGTCGCGTTCGGCGGCGAAGACTTCACCAACGACATGGAGATTTCTCGCTACGAAGATGGTCCGGACGGGGCGGCAGACGGTGAGGCAGGAGTGGCACACGAGAGCCCGGCGCTGTCGTACGCTCGCAGCGCCATCGTCACTGCTGGGCGGGCGGGCGAGGTGCTGGCGCTCGACACCCCGTTCTTCGGCTTCCGCGACCCCGATGGACTCGTGCGGGACTGCAAGCGCGCTCGCGCGTTCGGGTTCACCGGCAAGTTCGCCATTCACCCGTCACAGATCGACATTATTAACCGGGCCTTCTCGCCGTCAGATGACCAGGTTCAGCAGGCGAGACGAGAGATAGCCGCATACGAAGAGGCCGAGCGCCAGGGCAGGGGGTCTACCTCCCTGGACGACCAGGTAATAGACGTGCCAGTCGTAGAGAGGGCGCGAAAATTGATAAGAAGACACGAGGCCGCTGCGGCCATGGAGAACTGAGTTGTCACAAGACCGAATTCAACTAAAAGGGATGGTGTTCTTCGGGCACCACGGAATCAGCCCCGAAGAGCAGTCGCTGGGGCAGCGAATCGAGGTTGACCTGGAAGTCGAGACCGACCTCGGGCCAGCGGGCCGTGCCGACGACCCCTCGCTGACCATCGACTACTCCGAGCTGTACAGGCTCACCAAGGAGGTCGTAGAAGGCGACCCGGTGAAGCTGCTTGAAACCCTGGCCCAGACCGTGGCCGACCGGGTGCGGTATGACTTCGACGTCAGCGCCGTATGGGTAAAGGTGATGAAGCCGGGCGCGCCCATCGAGGGCAGCGTCCTGCGCTACGCCGCAGTCGAGGTGCAGTGGGAGTCAGACGAGCCCGATGACGGGGACGAGAACGATGGCCCAGACGACGGAGACGAGAGCGAATAGAGGCAAACCATGCTTTTGCTAGTAACGTTCAAGGCCCGCGACAGCTACACAGAGCAGGTCGGAAAACGAGGCCTGAAGCTATTCGCCCGCTGGAAGCCGCCGACCGGGTTTCACATCCTCCATCACTATTTGCGTGCAGACGGTGGCGGGCTGGCCATAGTGGAGGCCGAAAGCGCCGCAGCCGTTTTGGAGTTCACCATGTCGTTCGACTTCGAGCATACCTACGAGGTCACTCCCATAGTCGAAGCGTCGGAGGCTGTGCCGGTGTTCGAGAAGATCGAGAAGTGGCGGTCCTAGATTGTTGAGGCTCCCCGTTGCCGGCGGCCAATAAGTGGCCTATTGCGGGGCTATTTTGGGGGCGATGAGGTAGATGCTGCCAGCCTGGATTAACTGGAACGACTCTACCAACCCCGACGACTCGTACGTCGAGTAGATCTGCCTGCTTTCGAAGTTCAGTTCGGCGATGGCCGCCACGTCGGTGTCGATGTCCTGGGTAAGGCCATCTGGTATGCGATCCCCGTAGGTGTCTTTCAGGTTCTTTGCGTACCACTCGAACTGAAGCAGGGGGGACACAATCACCGCCACGTTTCGTTCCTGCTGCTCCAGCAGCGTCAGGTACCACAGCGAGAACGCGTCTTCGTCGCTGACGGTGAACACCAGCGAGTCGGATTGCAACCGGTTGAGCAGGCTCTCACCGTGCTCAATGCCCGAGCGGTCGTCGCTCAGGTCCTGTCCGGAGAAGTTGAGTACCACACCGATGACCGGCATAAGCACGAAGGCCAGGGTGACCAGGAAAAAGATGGGGTTGTACGAAAGCACGTCGGCCCTCGTCTTTTTCGAAAATGGCGCTGCGTCGATGGCCCGCGGCAGCCAGTCGGACGCCAGCCAGAACGTGCCAATGCCTATGGCCAGCCCGAAGGCCATGAATGCCGGGAGCATGAACACCTGGAAGTCGAAGGCGTTGTAGCTGATGGTGTATGTGGAAACCAGCGCGAATATGGCTATCAGCGCAATTGCGAGAGGGCGCATCGAGGCCTTCAAATTCCACAGTCCGACCAGCCCGACGAATATCCCCAGCGGGTTGAACTGGATGAAGATGAACTCCAGCCAGGTCATCAGCCTGTCTGGCAGCCCGGCCACCGGCGTCCCGAACAGGTAGTCCTGGTAGGGTCGTCCGGACATCATCCACGCCAGTCCGCCGGGGCCGGTCGCGTTGCCCCAGTTGATCGCCGGGCCCCCGGAAGAGGCGATCGGGAGGTAGATGTACACCGCCGCACCCAGCGCTGCGGGGCCGATGAGCCAGGGCGTGAGCAGCGTTCGCCAGCCACGCGACGCGATCATCCAGTACAGCGTCGCGACTGCTATGGCCAGCAGCGTTAGGTGATTGCCTAACCCCAGTCCTAGCATTAGCCCGTACAGGGCCAAATCACGCCGTAGCGTGTTTTCGGCTGGCTCCCCGGTCGCCGCCTTATTGTTAGGCACAGGGCCAGGCGCAGGTGCCAGGCTCACCCGCGCGGCCAGATACAAAAGCGCCGCCGTGAACGCGGCGTTAAGGGCGTACACCTCGGTGATTACGGACTGCGACCAGAAAAGCGGCGACACCGCCACGACCGCCGCCCCCAGCGCCGCAGCAGCCGCCGCGAGCAGTTCGGAAGAGCCTGGCGACAGCGCCCGAGCCACCCGGTAGCCGGTGGCATATATCAACAGCGCGGCAGTAGAACCGAGAAACGCCGACATCAGGTTTCCCCGGAAGGCGTAGTCGCCCACCGCGAAAATAGACGCGAAGACCTTTAGTAGCACGGTGTAAGTGGGGTAACCGGGCGGGTGCGGTACGCCCCAGCCGTTGGCGGCCGCCAGCAACTCCCCGCCGTCAGTGCCGTACCCGCGCCAGCCAAAGCTCAGCGTGGGAGCGACGGTGATTAGGTAAAGGACGAGCGCGCCGAGAAAAACCAGCACACCAGCAATAAGGACGGGAGACCTGAAGCGTTCTACGTTCATCGAGCGACCATGTTATCGGTCGAAACCGGCGAATCAAAGGTGCTGTTGGGCCCGTTAAGGGCCACTGGCCCCGGTGCTAAACTGAGCGACGCCCAAGTCGATACTTGGGAAGAAACGAACAGGGTGAGGGGTTAACGAGATGCCGATAGTAAAAGTGGAGATGTGGCCGGGCAGAACACGCGACCAAAAAGCCCAGTTGGCCAAAGAGATAACCGACTCCTTCGAGCGCATCGGGACCCCCCGTGACGCGACAATAGTCGTGTTCGAAGAGGTGTCCAAAGACAGTTGGGCCCAGGCCGGCAAGCTAGCAGACGAGAGTTAAAGCTGGCTGACGAGGCTCAAAGCTAATTGACCGCCGCTTCAAGGCGTGTCTATACTGAAAATTAGCTTAATAAATAACCAAAGGCTGAGAACGGGAGTAGTAAATCCCCAGCACGGCAAAGAGAGTCGGGTTAGCTGTGAACCGACGCCGAGTGCAGGGATTGAATGGACCTGGGAGCCGCCGCCCGAGCCCTTATGGCAGACACCCTTCAGGAAAACTGGAGCGTGCCAGCACAAAGGGGAGGTAGGGTAGGCCGGAATGGGCACCGTTAAAATGCCCGCTATAAGTGCCCCGACGTACGCGCCGGGGAACATGGGTGGCACCGCGGATTTTCTTAAAGACCCGTCCCTAACTAGGACGGGTCTTTGTATTTGGAAAAAAAAGTCAGCGTAGACCGGTCGAATGATTAATGGCGAAAGCGATGAGGCCATGAGCCGAAGAAGCCTTAGAGAGCGAATGAAATGAGCGGAGAAAAAAGGGTCTTTTCGGGTATCCAACCATCGGGCGACATGCAGCTTGGCAACTACCTGGGCGCGGTAAAGGGCTGGGCGACAGGCCAAGCGAGCCGCACGAACTACTTTTGCATCGTCGACCTGCACGCCATCACCGTTAAGCAGGAGCCAGGCGAGTTGCGCGCACAGACTCGCTCACTGGCGGCCATGCTGTTCGCCTGCGGCATCGACCCTGCGTCGAGCACGCTGTTCGTGCAGAGCCACGTGTCGGCCCACGCCGAGTTGGCCTGGATACTGAACTGCGTCACCCCCGTCGGGTGGTTGGAGCGCATGACCCAGTACAAGATGAAGTCCCG
>CAUZIR010000118.1:0-5771 GCA_963579815.1 Dehalococcoidia bacterium | reverse complement strand
CATCTCGCTGCCCAGGTCGCGGGCGACTACGTACGCAGTCTTCGTGGCGGCACTGGGGCCAGTGCTGAGCCCACGTCGGGGACGATATCGTCATGAAAGTTCGCGGCATTCGGGGCGCAACGACCGCCGACTCCAACACACAAGACGCGATCGTCGATGCCACCGAGGAGCTACTCACAGAGATAGTGGCCCAAAACGACTTCGAAACCGATGACATCGCCACGGCGATGTTCACCGCGACGACGGACCTGAACGCCGAGTTCCCCGCCATGGCCGCGAGGGTACGGCTGGGCTGGACCGACGTGGCGCTCATGTGCGCACAGGAAATGCAGGTACCCAACGGCCAGGCGCGGTCAATAAGGGTGATGATTTTGGTCAACACCGACAAACAGGCAAAAGAGCTTCACAACGTGTACCTCAAAGGCGCGGTCAACATGCGCAAACGGGACACTGACAACGATGGGAGGACCACGAATTGATAGTCGTAATGACTCCGGGTAGCCCTCAGGGCCAAATCGAGGCAGTCCAAACGCATCTGACCAATAGGGGTCTGAGGGCACACATGTCCGAGGGCGTCGAACGCCAGATCATAGGAGTAGTCGGGTCGATAGGCCCGGAACTTCAGGACGAACTCGAGGTAATGGACGGTGTGAGCGAGGTACTGCGTATTTCCAAGCCCTACAAGCTCTCCGCCCGCGAGTTCCACCCCGAGGACACGGTCGTCAGCATCGGCGAGGCCGGTGTAAAGATCGGCGGCGGCGAGTTCTGCGTGTTCGCAGGCCCCTGCGCCATCGAGGACGAAGAGCAACTAGTGTCCACGGCCAAAGCTGTGCAGGCGGCCGGGGCGAAGGTCCTGCGGGGTGGTGCCTTCAAGCCGCGAACGTCTCCCTATAGTTTCAGGGGAATGGGCGAGGACGGCCTCAAGCTGATGGCAACGGCCCGCGCCGAGACAGGCATGCCAGTCATCACCGAGGTCATGTCCGAGCGCGACGTCGAGCTGGTCGAACGTTACTCCGACGTCATTCAGGTAGGCGCCCGCAACATGCAGAACTTCGCGCTACTCGACCAGGTCGGCAAGACGCGCAAGCCGGTAATGGTCAAGCGCGGCTTCTCGGCCACATACGAAGACTGGCTGCTCGCCGCCGAGTACGTCATGGCCGGTGGCAACGAAGACGTCATCCTGTGTGAGCGTGGCGTGCGAACCTTCGAGACCTTCACCCGCAACACCATGGACATAAACGCCATGCCGGTCATAAAGCGGCTAAGCCACCTGCCCATCGTCGCCGACCCCAGCCACGCGACAGGCAAGTGGTACCTGGTCAGCCCCGTGGCCTGTGCCAGCGTGGCAGCGGGTGCGGACGGTCTCATCATCGAGGTGCATCCCAACCCGGACACGGCGATGTCCGACGGTGCCCAGTCGCTCACGTTCGAGAACTTCGCGGCATTAATGCAGCAGTCCGAAGCGATCAGGGCAGTGGTCACGCCCCACGCCACAAGTAGCTGACCGGGCACCGATAGCGAAGCGACCAATTGCGAGGCGATGAGGCCTTGACCGAAGAAGACGAACAGGCAGAGCGAAGCGGAACACAAAGCGAAGAGCCCGCTTTTAAAGGGCTAACGCTCCCCCAGAGCGAGCGGGCCGCGCAGCGTGGCTCCGCTGTCACCGTCGGGGTGTTCGACGGTGTCCATCGCGGGCACGTGCACCTCGCCAACGTACTCATGGCGCGCGCGCGCGCTGGGGGTTCTGGGGGCCTGGGTTCGGTCGTCGTGACCTTCCGCAACCACCCTTTATCGGTGCTGCGGCCCGACTTCGAGCCCAAGTATTTATGCTCGGTGAAAAACCGTATTGAGATGTTGACCGCCACCGGCGTCGACGCAGTGGTAGACGTGGAGTTCAACGCAAAACTTGCCGAGCTACCGGCTGCCGAGTTCGTACAGCTTTTGTGTGACAGGCTGAACATGAAGGCACTGGTGATCGGGCCAGACTTCGCACTCGGCCGGGGCCGGGAGGGCGACATCGCGTTCCTAACCGCGATGGGTAAAGAGGCCGGGTTCGAAGTAGAGGTGGTCGAGCCCCTGGACGATGGCGGCGTTAGAGTCGACAGCACCAGGGTGCGCAAAGCGCTCTTTGTTGGAGATGTCTCTGGCGCGGCTCACCTGCTGGGCCGCAACTTCACCCTCACCGGCACGGTTGTAAAAGGCGTCGGACGGGG
The DNA here is from genome assembly GCA_963579815.1 of Dehalococcoidia bacterium. Taxonomy (GTDB): domain Bacteria; phylum Chloroflexota; class Dehalococcoidia; order Lucifugimonadales; family UBA2962; genus CAUZIR01. The sequence goes on along the minus strand of CAUZIR010000118.1, from coordinate 3,558 downwards.
CGGACCACTGGGCTTTCCAACGGCTAATTTGCAGACCCCAGAAGGGCTGGCGGTGCCGGGCAACGGCATCTACGCCGTCTGGGCGCACGTCCCCGGTGATCTTGACGGCCCCGACGCCGGAGAGACCCGACGGTTGGCGTGCGCTACCAGCATCGGCGTTAACCCGACATTCGAAGGGTCGGAGCGCACCGTGGAAGCGTTCGTCCTGGGCTACGATGGCGACCTGTACGGGTCGCAGTTGACGCTGGAGTTCGTCCAGCGCCTGCGCGACGAAGAGCGGTTCGACTCGGTCGAAGGGTTACAGCAGCAAGTTGACCGTGACGTGGCCCAGGCCAGGGCCATATTGAGTGCCGAACACCAAGCGGGAGCGAAGAGAGCAATATGACCGACCAGTCCACCATCGAGTCGGCTCTGAGCCGGGGTGTCGTCGAGGTCATCGGCGAAGGCGAGTTGCGCAAGTTGCTCGCCAGGGGGGAACCGCTGCGGCTGAAGATGGGCTTCGACCCGACCGCCCCGGACATCCACCTGGGCCACGTGGTGGGGTTGCGCAAGCTGCGACAATTCCAGGAGATGGGCCATAAGGTGGTGCTCATAATCGCCGACTGGACGGCCCGCATCGGCGACCCGACTGGCCAGTCGGTGACCCGTCCCATGCTCACGGCCGAACAGGTGAAGGCCAACGCCGAAACCTACCTCGTCCAGTTCTTCAAGGTGGTCGATAAAGCACGCACCGAGGTGCGCTGGCAGAGCGAGTGGTTCGCCGACTTCGGCCTGAGCGACGTGGTGGGGCTGACCAGCAGGTTCACCGTTGCCCAATTTCTTGCACGAGAAGACTTTTCTGAGAGGTTCAAAAACCAAAAGCCAATCGCCATCACAGAGTTCTTGTACCCCCTGCTCCAGGCCTACGACTCGGTCATGGTCAAGGCCGACGTCGAGTTCGGCGGCACCGACCAGCGCTTCAACCTGCTCGTCGGCCGCGACCTGCAGGGCATGATGGGCCAGCGCCCGCAGAACTGCTTGCTCGTGCCCATCCTGCCCGGCACCGACGGTGTGCGGAAAATGAGCAAGAGCCTGGGCAACTACATAGGCGTGGACGAGCCACCGGCGGACATGTACGGCAAGACCATGTCGCTACCCGACGAGATGGTCGACACGTTTTTTGAGTTGCTCACCGACATGCCAGACGACGAAGTGGCTTCGATAAAAGCGACCATAAAGGCCGGGACGACAAACCCCATGGACCTGAAAAAGCGACTGGCTCAGACCCTCGTGGCAACGTTTCATAGTGAACAGGACGCCGCGCGAGCACAGGCCCATTTCGAGCGCACCGTCCAAGCAGGGCAAGCACCGGCCGACGTGCCCGACATGGCGCTTCCGTCAATGGCGGACCGGGCGCAAAAGCGCCTCAGCGCGTTTCTCGCCGAGGCCGGTCTGGCGGCGAGCGGTGCTGATGCCAAGCGGCTGATCGACCAGCGGGCCGTCAGCCTGAACGGCAACCTATTAGAGAGCAACATAACGACGGACGGCCTTACCGAAGGCGTCCTGAAGGTCGGCAAACGACAGTTTGTTCGACTGGTCGAGCCATAGGAGACAGAGACGAGTGACCAACCTGCGCATACCGGGCCCCATACCAGTACCCGACGATGTTCTTGAGGAGATGGGGCGGCCGATGATGAACCATCGCGGCCCCCAGTTCAAAGAGATTCTGCTTCGCGTCACCGAGCGGCTCAAGACCGTTTACGCCACCAGTGGCGACATGTACATTCTCTCGTCGTCCGGCACCGGTGCCATGGAGGCGGCGGTCGTCAACACCCTGTCGCCCGGTGATCGTGTACTGGCGGTCACAGTTGGCGCGTTCGGCGACCGTTTCGCCAAAATCGCCGAGGTGTACGGGGCCGACGTCACGGTGCTGCGCTTCGAGCCAGGTCACGCGGCCGACCCGGCTGTCATTCGGGACGCCCTGAAGGCCGACCAGTCCAACAAGGCGGTCCTCGTAACGCACAACGAAACGTCTACCGGGGTGGTCAATGACCTGGCGGCTATTGGGGCCGTGGTAAAGGGCGAGTTCGGCAAGCTGCTACTCGTCGACGGCGTCAGTAGCGTCGGCTCAGTGCCTGTCCTCGCAGACGAGTGGGGCGTCGATGTGATGGCCTCCGCCTCCCAAAAGGGATGGATGGTACCGCCAGGCCTGGCGTTCCTTAGCTTCAGCGCCGAGGCGTGGCGCGCCCATGCCGAAGCCAGTATGCCCCGGTTCTACTTCGACGTCGCCGAGTACAAGCGCTATTTCGAGATAGGTCAGCCGCCCTGGACCCCAGGGGTGTCGGTACACTACGCCCTCGACAAGGCCCTGAGCATGATGCTGGACGAGGGGTTGGACGAGGTCTTCTCCAGACACGTCCGCGCCGCAGAGCGTGTGCGGGCAGGCGTTGCGGATCTCGGTCTGAGTTTGCTACCGGACCTGAGCTGCGCATCGAACACCATCACCGCGGTCAACCTGCCCGAAGGCATCAACGGAGCGGATATGCTACGGATAATGCGAGAAGAGCACGACGTGGTGCTAGCCGGTGGTCAGCAGTCGCTGAGTGGAAAGATCTTCCGCATAGGCCATTTAGGCCTGGTCAGCGATGAGGATATTGACGGGGTGTTCAGCGCCCTCAAACTGACGCTCGCCAAGCTGAGGGGCTAGACGCCCATTCCCACGCCCCCAGCGTCAGCGATCAGGCTGGCGCTGGCCTAAGCCGACGCGGGAGAAGCGGCCGAGGGCGATTCCGGCTTTTCGGACGGAGGTTCTTCCTGCTCGGAAGATGGGGCATCGGGCCCAGAACTGGGACCGGCAACGTCAGCGTCAAAGTCCGAGGGTGGCAACCCGGTGTCGAGCATGCTGGTGAGAATGTCGCCCTCGAGGGACTCGTGCTCAATCAGGAACGCGGCTAACGCGTCCAGCTTTTCCCGGTGGGTGTTAATCAACCGGACGGCGGTCTGGTAGGCGCTGTCGAGCAAATCGTGCACTTCGGAGTCTATCGTCGCGGCAACGCCTTCTGAGTAGTCCCGCTGCTCTGAAATTTCTTTACCTAAGAACACTAATTCTTCTCGTTTACCAAAAGTACGCGGGCCGAGCTTGTCGCTCATGCCGTAGCGCGTAATCATCGTCCTGGCAATGTTGGTCGCCTGCTCCAGGTCGTTACTGGCGCCGGTAGTAACCTCGCCAAACACTACCTCTTCGGCGGCACGGCCACCCATAGCGGCCGCCATGCGGTGCTTGAACTGGGCCGTGGTCCACAGGGTCCGGTCTTCTTCGGGGAGGAAGCGCGTGTAGCCGCCCATCTGCCCCCGGGAAATGATCGTCACTTTGAACACCGGGTCTGAGTGGGCAAGATGGTGGCCTACCATGGCGTGTCCACCCTCGTGGAAGGCGGTAATCTTCTTCTCGCGCGGGCTTATCAACCTGCTGCGCCGGGCCGGGCCGGCAATCACCCGGTCAATCGACTCGGCAAACTCTTCCAAGCTTATGTCGGTCCTATTACGCCGTGCTGCCAGCAATGCTGCCTCATTGACAAG
>CAUZIR010000117.1:0-5780 GCA_963579815.1 Dehalococcoidia bacterium | reverse complement strand
ATGAGCGGGCATATGGTCGTGCATGGGGATTCGATGCTGCCGACGCTGCGGCCAGGGGACTACTTGATGATCAACCGCCTGGCGTACTGGGTATCGGCCCCGCAAAAGGGCGACGTGGTGGTGGTAAGAGGCCGAGCCGGGGCACCGGCGCGGCAGATTAAACGGGTGGCCGACCTGCCGGGTGAAGGGGTGCACGTTCTGGGAGACAACCCCGATGGCAGCACCGACAGTCGGGACTACGGCCCGGTCGCGCGATCGAGCATCGAGGGCAAGGCCTGGCTACGCTACTGGCCGCCCGGCCGGTTCGGCCTGATTAGCTAGCTGTTGCCGTTCTCCGAGAGCCAGACTGCGGCGTCTTTGGCGTGGTAGGTGATGATCATGTCGGCACCGGCTCGCTTGATCGAGGTGAGGATTTCCAGGGCCACGCGGCGCTCGTCTATCCACCCGTTTTCGGCCGCCGCCTTCACCATGGAGTACTCGCCGCTGACGTTGTAGGCGGCTAGGGGCAAGTCGAAGCGCTGCCTGGCGCGGGTCAGGACGTCGAGGTAGGCGAGGGCGGGCTTGACCATGATCATGTCGGCACCTTCTTCGATGTCCAACTCGATTTCGCGCATGGCCTGGCGCACGTTTGCCCCGTCCATTTGATAGCCGCGCCGGTCCCCGAACTGGGGCGTGGACTCGGCCGCCTCACGGAAGGGGCCGTAGAAGGACGAAGCGTACTTGGCGGAGTACCCCATGATGGGGGTTTCGCTGTGGCCAGCGGCGTTCAGGGCTGTGCGGATGGCCCCGACCTGACCGTCCATCATGGCTGACGGCGCGACGATGTCCGCACCTGCCTCTGCCTGACAAACGGCCGCCCGTGCCAGTAGTTCCAGGGAGCGGTCGTTGTCTATGGTGTCGCCGTCTACGACGCCGCAGTGACCATGATCGGTGTACTCGCACAGGCACACGTCTGTAATAACAGCCATGTCCGGCGCGGTTTGTTTGACGATGCGTATGGCCTCTTGCACGATCCCCTGGGGGTCGTAGGCCTCTTCGCCGAACGGGTCTTTTTTGGTAGGTATGCCGAATAGGAGGACCGCCGGTATGCCCAGCTCGTTGGCCTCGCTTACTTCGGTTATCACATGGTCCAGGGATAGTTGCGAGATGCCGGGCATTGACCCGATTTCGTTGCGTATGTCCCGGCCGTGGGTGACGAACATCGGGTAGATGAAGTCGGCCGGGGAGAGGGTTGTCTCCCGGGTCATCCGCCGAATTGCGGCGCTGTCCCTGAGCCTGCGCATTCTTATGATTGGGAAGCCGGTCATCCCGGAATCTCCTTGCAAAACTAGCCCGTCTGGGCGACTAGGTAGTCGGGTTGAAGTGCGCCACGAGGGCGTCCACGAGCCCGTCAACGGTGGACTCAGAGGCCACTATATCAACTGACAGTCTGTGCTCTCCAGCCGTCTCGGCTGTGACAGGCCCGATGCAGGCGATGGTGACGCTGCGCAGTTGTTTTCGATTGTCAATAAGCGCCATGAGGTTTGTGACGGTGGAAGAGCTGGTGAATGTGGCGATGTCTATGCCGTCAGAAAGCGCCCGTTCGAGCAGTTCGGCCGAGTTCGCCGGGGTCACGGTGCGGTATGTCGGCACGTCGTCTACGGTGGCCCCCAGCGCGGTGAGGCTGGTCACTACCGCGTCGCGACCGTCGGCCGCCCTGGGAAGCAGCACTCTTTTGCCGGAGATGTCGTGTTCGGCCAGAGCTTCTCCCAGTGCTTCACCTACGTAGTTGGTAGGCACCGCGTCGGCGATGATGCCTCGGAGTTTTATCGCAGCGACCGTCGCCGGGCCGATTGCCGCGATCTTTAGCTGGCCCAGCGCCCGGGCGTCGTGGCCGAGTTCGGTGAGGCGGTCGAAGAATATCTCCGCGGCGTTGGCACTGGTGAACGCGACCCAGTCATAGGTCGCAATGCCGTCTATCGCACGGTCGAGCGCCTCGGAGGGAAGCGACTCTATCTCGATGGTCGGCACCTCTATTGGCAGTGCGCCCAGCGCGGCAAGACGGGCCGACAGGACTCCGGCTTGTTGTCGGGTGCGGGTGATGAGCACTCGCTTGCCGAATAGGGGCAGGCTTTCGAACCAGTTCAGGCTGGGCCGCAGCTTGACGACGTCTCCTATTACCAGCACCACCGGAGGTGGAAGCGCCGCGTCGTCTGCCCGGGCGGCTATGTCGTAGAGCGTGCCGGTCAGCGTGCGTTGCGCGGGCTCCGAGCCCCATCGCACCAGCGCCGCCGGGGTGTCTGCAGATCGACCGGCCTGTATGAAGCGGTTGGTGATCCGGTGCAGGTTGTCGCGGCCCATGAGCACGACCACGGTGCCGCCGGTGTTGGCGACGGCGTCCCAGTTGACGGTGGAGTGCGCCTTGGTCGGGTCTTCGTTGCCGGTGACAAACGTGACGGACGTGGCCAGGCCCCGATGGGTGACCGGGATACCGGCGTACGCCGGGGCGACGATGGCGGAGCTGGGGGCGGGGACTTCTTGGAACAGTTGGCCCTCGGCAACCAGACCCAGGGCCTCTTCGCCCCCGCGACCGAAGACGTATGGGTCGCCGCCTTTGAGGCGAACGACGTTCTTACCCTCTTTCGCCCTGGCGATGAGAATGGCCGTAATGTCTTCCTGGCGGTTCTTCGGATCGCCGGGGACCTTGCCCACGTCAATCATCTCGGCGTCCGGCCGGGCGAGGGCGAGGGTGCGCGCGTCGACAAGCCGGTCAAAGACGACTACTTCCGCAGCCTGTAATAGACGCTTGCCTTTCAGGGTCAGTAATTCCGGGTCGCCGGGCCCTGCGCCAACGAGGTAGACGATGCCCTTGGTGGTCATTGACTATCTTCCGATATGGCCAATATGGCCGCTGCCCCGGACGCCAGTAACTTTTCGGCCAGGGCCGTCCCGGTCGCTTCCGGGTCGGAGATATCGCTTTCGCCAAACTCCCGGTACACTCGGCCGCCGTCGGGACTGGCCGCCATGGCGCTTATGGTCAGGTGGCCGTCGGCAACTTTCGCGTAGGCGGCCACAGGTACGACGCACCCGCCGCCGATCGTCCGCAGGAACGCGCGCTCGGCCAGCACGGCGGCGCGGGTTTCGGGGTGGTTCGCGGTCGCCGTTATTTCGGCCGCCACCGGGTCGTTGGCGCGCACCTGCAAGATGAGCGCGCCCTGTCCGACGTCGGGGGTGAAGACGTCTGGATCGAGGTACTCGTTTATCTGATCTGCCAGGCCCAGGCGAAGCAGGCCGGCGGCCGCGACGACCACGCCGTCGTACCCGTCGGAGCCGACCTTGGAGAGCCTGGTGCCGACGTTGCCCCTTATCGGCACTGCCTTAACGTCCGGGCGGAGGTTGCCGAGCAGGGCGACGCGGCGCGGGCTACCGGTGCCGAGGCGCGCCCCGGCGGGCAGGTCGGCGAGGGTAGCTTGCCAGCGATTAATCAGCACGTCGCGCGGGTCTCGCCGTTTGAAAATTGCGCCTATCGTCAGGCCATCGACGGGGTCGGCGGGCAGGTCTTTGGCGCTGTGCACGGCGGCATCGACCTGGCCGTCCAGAAGTGCCTGGTCGATTTCGCGCACGAACATGCCGCGTTCCATGCTGGAAAGGGGAGACAGTTTGTCCCGGTCGCCCTGGGTGCCGAACATGACCAGTTCGGGCACTACGTCGGGGGCTTTCTCACGTACCGTCGCAACGACCTCGGCGGCCTGAGCCCTGGCGAGGGGGCTGGACCGGGTGCCGATGCGGAAGGGGCGATGCCGGGTTCCGGCGTCGCTCATTGCTAACTCAGACCTAGGAAGAGCTGGCCTGGTTCGAGGCCATCTCCATCCACATTTTGCAGGTGCCGGGCTCGCAGTCGCAGTCCGTGCCCTTGAGCAGGTCGGCCATGAGGATGTCTCGCGCCTCGGCCTCTTTTCCGGACTGAACAAGATCGACGAGTTCGTCGGTAATGCAGGCCTGGAAGTGGTCCAGCGTCAGCTTTATCCCCTTGGATCGTAGCTCCTGCCTGGTGTCTGCCAGGATGCTCCCGAGGTCGGCAAATTCCATGGCGGGGTGCCGATTGGTTACCGGGCTGGTGCCCGATAGCATCTCTCGGAACTTGCGGGCAAGGGCCGGGCTCGCGCCGCCGGTAGAAACGGCGACAGTTACGTCTCCGCGCCGTATTACCGCGGGGTAGATGTAGGTGCACAGGTGCGTAACGTCTTCGACGTTGCACACGATGTTGCGGCGGGCCGCGTCGTCATGAACGGCCTGGTTAATGGCTTCGTCGGACGTGTCTGCGACGACGACGACGAAAGCGTCCTCGAGGTCTCCATCCTGGTAGCCCCTGTGGAGCTGGGTGACCTTGCCTTCTGCGACCAGCGCGGCGACAGAGGGCTCGACTTGTTCAGAGATGACGATGATGTTGGCGCCGGTCGGGAGAAGGCCTGCGACCTTTTTTTCTCCGTTGCCACCGCCACCAACCACGACGGCCTTACGGCCGCGCATATCGAGATAGATCGGGAAGTAAACGGGTGCTGCCATGTGGGTTATACGAAGTACCGTACGCGGGTCTTTTTATACTCGCGCGTGCTGTACAGCATCTTGTAGTCGTCGATTCCGGTGGCTTTGGAAATCTCGCCCACGACCTGCTCACACTGCTCATCGGAGGTGGCGTGGATCATGGAAAAGTGCGTGTAAGGCCAGTCTGGGAAGGTCGGGCGCTCGTAACAGTGGGTCACCCATTTGGAGGAGGCCATAATGTTGCCAACCTCGGTAGATCGCTCTTCCGGCACTCGCCATACGGCCATGGCGTTGCTGCCGAACCCGGCTCTGCGGTGGTGCAGGACGGCGCTGTAGCGCCTCATCAAGCCGCGATCAACCAGCTCGGCCGCCTTGGCGAACAGTCCGTCGACCGTCATGCCAAGTCGCTCCGCCATAGGAGTGAATGGCTCTTCGATCAGCGGCAGGTCTTCCTGCAACTCTCGGATCGCCGCCCGGTCGTCTTCAGTGATGACCTGAGCCTTGTTCCACTCGGGGTTCTTGTCGGGCTCGGCTTTCTTTTCGGTGGGCCCAGCGTCGCCGGCCTTGGCGGCTTTTATGCCATCGGGGCTGAAGTAGTCGGTCGCGGCGCCCTCTTCCTTGACCATGTCGAAGTTGACGCCGATTTTGAAGAACTTGATGGTGGGCATTACCCGGACCGACAGTGCGCCGGTTTCTTTAGCCATTCGCTCGACTGTTTCCTCAATGGTCTCTTCCGGCGGCACGGCGACGGTGAACCAGAGGTTGAACTGGCCGACCCTAGCGTAGTTGTGGCTGACGCCGGGGTGCTCGTTGATTTTTTGAGCGGCAGCGTCCAACGTGTCGGCAGGGAAGTTCATGGCGATAAGCGAGGTCTTGTAACCCAGCCGCCGGGTGTCGAAGATGGCGCCTATCTGACGAACAACATTGCGTCGTTTCAGGGAGTTGACCCTGTCGATTGTCTCGGGCTCTGGGAGACCAACTGCGTCTCCAATGTGGGCGAATGGCCGCTCAACGAGCGGGAATTCGGACTGGAGAAGGTTGAGGATCTGCCTGTCCAACAGGTCGAGATCGGAGCCCGGTTTTGTTTGCGGTTGAGTTTGAGTCATTATTTCACCTGAGCAATCGATACGCTAACATCGTACCAAAAGTACGGTCAAAGGCGTAGGCACGGCATGGAGAGCCCGTGGAGACACCTAGTCATCAGAACAAAAACTAGCTCGGAAATAGTATGAAAAAGAGAGATAGCCAGACCATTT
>CAUZIR010000116.1:0-5800 GCA_963579815.1 Dehalococcoidia bacterium | reverse complement strand
TCAGCAAGTGACAGCGCCGCTCAAAGGTCCGCTCTCTGTGCAGGGAGACACGTTCGTTGCCTACGGCATCTCCAACACTGGCTTACTCAGCCAGCCGGGCGACGTGTTCGTCGACCTGTACCTGGACGACAAGCTGGTGCTGCGGGACCGGTGGACGCAGATGCTCGCCCAACAGCGGGTGAGCCGCAGCCCCTGGGGCGGCCTGGCAGACGTGGTGCGGCTTACGCCCGGCCGCCATACGCTGCGGCTGGTCATCGACCCCAACAACCTGGTGGCAGAGACCGACGAGTCGGACAACACCGTAACGATGGTGTTGGACTGGTCGGCCGACGCGCCCGATGCGTCACAGCGCCCGGTACGGGAGGATGTCGAGCTTCAAGTGCCCGATGTTTTGCTGCTGCCCAACCTGGTGCCGGGCTGGCTGTGGCAGTGGGACGGACCCATCGTCATCGACACCGGGTCCGGTACCAACACCGACGGCCCGCTCACAGTAGGCGACCCGGTCTACGTGGATATGGTCGTGTTCAACAAGAGCGTCGTCGATGCGACCCCGGACTTCGTGGTGGACATCTACTACGACGATGAACTGGTGCACATTCTCAACCTGTCCGGCCCGTCGCCAGCCAAGTCGTTCCGCATTGTGCAGGACTGGTCCGGTCTCACGAGAAACGCCGGGGTAACTGCGGGGACTCACGTTATAAAAATGGTCATCGACCCGGACGACCGGGTGCGAGAGGCCGACGAGACCGACAACGTATTTGAAAAACGGTTCGTGTGGACCGAGACGCAGAACCCGGGGCCAGGGCGCTCGGCCTACACCGAGTCGCAGCTCAGAAGAACGCTTGCCGGGTTGCCCGACCTGATGAACAGCGCCGACCCTGTGCTACCCGGCGACGATGCCGATGCGGGCGTTGGCGACGCAGGGCAGCTGCTGAGCATTGCCAATGCCGGTTACTACCTGATGACCGGGTCCAGCTTCTGGGACGAACGGGTGAACATTCAGATACTGTCGCGGGCCGACTATTTGAAGTGGATAGACGAAACCTATGCCGACCTGTTCGCGGTGGATGACGGCGCAACCTACGAGGCGCTGGCCAAAAGCAGAGAGCGCGACAAAAACATTTCGCTCGCGAAAAAGCAGCGACGTTTCGGAGTCATCGACATTGCGGTCGACGGCAGCCACCCGTTCGGGGACGCGCTCAACTCGCTCATTCACGAACTGGGCCATGCCCTGCAGGACAAGTTGAACCCTGCCCAGACAGAGTCCGGCGACTCCCTGGAACTCTCGGCAATTCGGGAGGCGCAGGCGCAGCAGTTCGAACGGGTCTTCTGGTTGACCGTGGAGGACTTCACCGGCGAGCGCTACCTCCGATACCCCAGCTACGACGGCTACTTCGCGTTCATCGACGCTTCCGTGGCGACCGACCTAGCCTCATTCTCCGACTCTGAGCACGCGCTGGGCAGGCTGATCCAGTGGCTGGCCGTGCTGGCCGACCCCAATTTGGCGGGCATAAAGAGTGAATTGACAGCTAACGGAGCCCTCAGTCGCGAGTCGGCGTTCGCCCTGTATGTCTACCTGGTGCAGATAGACCCGGCCGTCGCCATTGACTACGTCGGTTCCCTGGTGTCGGTGTTAGAGGCTGCCGCCCCGAACATCGTCGCTATTGCCAGGTCGAGGCTCCAGAACCTTAGCTCACCCCTGGATGAGGGGTCGCCCTTCCTGCGGCAGCCAACGCTCTTAGCGCCCTAGCCGCCACTTTTTCCTATCCACCGCCCACTGCGCGCACGATTTCGACCTCGTCGCCGTCGGATAGCACCGTCGTGGCGAGGTCGGCTCGGCGGACCACCACGCCGTTCACCGCCACCGCTACCAGACCGGGGTTGATGCCGAGGCGGTCCAGTAGTTCCGGCGCAGACGGTCTGCCCTCGAACTCGCGGGCCTCCCCGTTCACGGTCACTCGAATACTTACCCCGCTCAACTGGCCTCCAGGCGTTTGTCTATGCTCTCGCGCAACGCTCGTGTCGCGACCTGAGCGTCGGCACTACCCCATATTGCACCGATGACCGCGATCCCGTCAGCCCCCGCGTTCATGACGGTGTGGGCGTTGGACGGGTCGATGCCCCCTATGCCGATGACCGGCACGGTCGCATATGGCCCGATAGCGCCCCTAATGGCGCCAATTAGCTTGGCCCCGTTGGGTGCGAGGCCGGGGTGTGACCGGGTGGCGAACATTGCCCCGGCCACCAGCACGTCCGAGCCCGCTCGAGCCGCCCTTTCAGCGGCGGCTGGCGAGTGCACCGACCTGCCTATGAGCAGGCCCTGTGGCAGGTCGGCCCGAGTCACCGTGTCGAGGGCTTCGGGCAGGTGCACCCCGTCTGCGCCGGAGGCCACGGCAATGTCGGGGTGGCCGTTGATGAACAGCAGCGCCCGGTTCCCTGTTACGCGCTTTAGTTCATGCGCCATTGCCAGTATTTCGCCCGGGCCGCAGCGCTCGTCACGGACGCGAAGCTGCACGAGATCGACGCCGCCCTCAATAGCTGCGTCTACGATCTGCGCCAAGTGACTCTCGCCATAGCGTGCCGGACCCGAATCCGGGGCCGTGACAAGGGGCGGGGAAGGGTCTGTGACGAGGATCAGGCACGGGGCCGGGATGCGGCCCCCAGAGCCGGGCTTAGAAGAGGCCAGCGGTACTGGCCTAGGCGCTGCGGGCCACGCCCGCGGTGGGGCTGGAAGCCGTCGCTGCGGATTTGCGCGCAATGCGGCCCGCTAAATGCGCTCGCCTGCCCGCCTGCACCCCCAGCCGAAACGCCTCGCCCATTCCGGCCGGGTCTGCGGCCAGGGCAATGCCTGTGTTAATCAGCACCGCGTCGGCCCCCGCCTCCAGCGCCTGGGCGGCTTCTGACGGCACGGCCAGACCCGCGTCTACCACCACCGGCACGCCAGCGTTGGCGATGATGATGCGGATCGCTTCCAGGGTCTGGATGCCCTGGCCCGAGCCTATTGCCGACCCCAGCGGCATTACCGTGGCGCAGCCAATGTCTTCGAGCATGCGGGCAAGTACGGGGTCGGCGTTTATGTATGGCAGCACAGTGAAGCCCTCGGCGACGAGCTTTTTGGCAGCCTCGTACGTGCCCACCGGGTCGGGCATAAGGTGCGACCCTTCGGGGATGACTTCTAGCTTGAGCCAGCTTGATCCGGTGACTTCACGCGCCATGTGTGCGGTGAAAATGGCCTCTTCAGCGCTCTTACACCCGGCGGTATTGGGCAGAATCGTGTAGCGGTCCCAGTCGAAGTAGTCGAGAATGTTCTTCTCGTTCGGGTTGGACAGGTCGAGCCGCCGAATGGCCACGGTGATTATCTCGGTCCCGGAGGCCTCGATAGATGCCACCATTTCTTCCGGGCTCCGATGCCGACCCGTGCCGACCATGAGTCGGGAAGAGAACTTCTTGTCACCTATTACCAGCGGATCTTCCATTACGACCCCTCCAATACACTCTCAGAGCCGCCAGCGTTTGTGGCTTGTTTCAGCACAGATTATTCGAGCCTCTGGGGCGAGTCAATCCGAGTTCGTCCAGAACGTTTCAGCGGGGTCATGGAACAAAACCCACAATGACTTCGTCTTCCCATCAAGCAAGCTAATTATTTAGGGTCGGGCTGCATCGACTCTCTTTACCCTCAGGAGGAACGAAATGGGGACCAATCTCCTAACCAAGTCGGCTCTATTGGTAGCACTGGTGCTGGTCGTGTCCATTGTGGCCGTGGCCTGCTCCGACGGCCGCGCAGACAAGTCGGTCTCGGCGGCGTCTTTTGCTACTGAGGAGATGGGGTTCGACTCCGGCAGTGACGGCGGCTTCTTCGGCGGCGAGATGGCAGTCGCGCCCGGTGGGCCGGACTTCTTCGACTTCCCCGAAATGGAGTCCGCGAAGACGGTCACAGTCGAACGCATCGTAGAGGTCGAAGGCGAGGTCGCCACACAGTCGACCTCTGGCGGCTCAAGAGAGCCGGACGATAGCTCGTTGCCTTCAGTGGCGGTTCAGGACCGCATCATCGTCCGCACCGTAGATGCTGGCCTGGTGGTGAAAGATATTCCCGCAGCCATTGACGCTATCGAAGGCATCGCCGACTCGTTCGGCGGCTGGGTGATCAACTCCTCTCGCGGTTCCCACAACTTCGCGTTCGTCTCTTTCCGCGTCCCGGCCGACCAGCTGGACGTCGCAATGGATCTCGTCCGTGACCTGGCCGAAGAGGTCGAGTCCGAGAACACCTCCTCCAGGGACGTAACCGACCAGTACGTCGACCTGACGGCTCGCCTGCGCAACCAGCAGGCTACTGAGACGGCTCTGCTGGGGCTATTGAACCGGGCTGAAACGGTAGAAGAAGCCCTGAACGTGCAGAAGGAACTGTCGAAGGTCGGCGAAGAGATTGAACGGCTACAGGGCCAGATAAAGCTAATCGAAGAGACGTCCGCCTTCTCGCTGGTGAACGTTTCCCTGCGCCGGGCTCCTGGCGACATGACCGTCGACGCCGGTGAGGACATTGCCGGTGCGGTGGGCGAGCCGATGCGCTTCAAGGCGTCGTTCATGCCCCCCGAAGATGCCGAAGACTTTCTTGTTACCTGGGACTTCGGTGACGGCTCGGAACCCGTCAGGATCAACCGCACCGCTCCCACGCAGGACGAGGGCGAGCGGGTGACGGCCACCATTACCCATCGCTACGGCGACGACGAGGACTCTCCCTACATTGCCGAGGTGACCATTGAGAGCGTCAACAACGGCAGAGCAGAACTGGTCGAGGGCAGCGACATCGTGGAAGTGACCATCTCACAACTTCCTCGAATTGAGGTTTTCGCCGGTCAGAGCCAGATGGTCGAGTCCGGTGAGACGGTCAAGTTCTCCGGCTCGTTTACCCGCCCGTCGGAGTTGACCGACGTTTCGTTTACCTGGGACTTCGGCGATGGCTCTGAGCTGGTCGAGGGCACGCTGGCAGCCGGTGTCACCGCCGCGCTTGCCGAGCATGACTACAGCGACGACAGGCCCGCGCCTTACCGGGCGACGCTGACGGTGATTGGCCAGAGCGAAGCTGGCGAGGTCGAGTCGCAGAGCATCGTCATGATCCAGGTCGTCGAAGCCCCCGGCTACACGCTCGGCGGCTGGAGCGCGGGCGATAGCTGGAAGACGGTAGTTCGGACGTTGTCTGGAATCGGCCAGGTGCTGGTCACCATCGCGTTCTGGGTCGGCGTGCTCAGCCCGCTGTGGCTGGTGCTCATCGGGGCGGTAATCTGGCGCAGGCGCAGCAACGCTCCTGTGATCTAGAGCGCCCTGGCGCACTCGGCTAAACTTTAGGGCGGCCCCCAACGCATGGGAGCCGCCCTTTCCATGTCCGACTTTTCACAAACAGACGCAGAAATAACCAGGCACTTCACCGCCACGGGCTTCGTGGTCGAGGGCGACTCGGTGCTGCTGCATTGGCATCGCAAGGTGAAGGCCTGGCTGCCTCCTGGCGGCCACGTCGAGCCCAACGAAGACCCGGTACAGGCCGTACTGAGAGAGATTCTGGAAGAGACCGGGCTGCACACCGAAGTCGTGGGGGACGCTCCGGACCTGGGCCTGGATTACCCCGAGCAGGTCGCGCCGCCGTTCACCATCATGATCGAGGACATCCACGACCCGGTGGACGGCTTTCACCGTCACATCGACATGATCTACTTCTGCCGTCCCTCCGGTCCTGTAGGGCCGTTAAATACCGGCTGGCGCTGGGTCACCCGGCGCGACCTGGCCGATGGCGTCGCCCTGGAAGGGT
>CAUZIR010000115.1:0-5803 GCA_963579815.1 Dehalococcoidia bacterium | reverse complement strand
GACGGCGACCTCAACCCCGTAGTCTCCGAGGGTGCTACGAATTTTCTCTGAGGTTTCGTCCATCTCCGCCTGGGAGATGCCCTCTACCTGTGTGTCTACCAGCATCTCTAAGCCGGGTAGCGACCAGGCACTGGCCCACTTGTCCAGGATGGGGGTTGAGACCGCCACTGCTGCCGATGCAGCGGCTGCGGTTGCGGCCGTTTCAGCGACGGTGTCTGTAACAGCTTTTGCCGTTTGGGCTGCCTGCCCAACGCCGTCTTCGGGCTTGTTCCAGAAGCGATTGACCTTTGCCCCGTTTGGTGCTGCGTCAGGGCCGGGCTCCGCAGCAGGCTCGGCAGCGGGTTCGGCGACGTCTTCGTCCAGTGACGTTGTCGCGTACTGCTCCACAGGCTCTTCATCTACAAACGACTCGTCGGGCTCTGTGTCCGGGTCGACCAGAACGCCCTCTTCAGCGGTGGTTGTGGCGGTGATTTGCGAGTCTTCGGTAAGGTCGCCTGGCTCGCCCTGGCCAAACGGGGTGTGGTCCCGCACGTACGGTGTCATGGCCTCGGGTGGGACTTCGACCAGCTTTTCGGCTTCACTGGCCGCGCGACGCTCTTTTATGGATGTCACCGCCCGGCCGTAAAGGCCGACGACGCCGAGGCCGAGCGTTCTGGTGACTGCCAACGAAACGAGGTATGTCCCCAGGCCGAGCTTGCCGCCCAGCGACCCGACACCGGAGGCTGCTCCTACGGTGATGGTGGGCAGCACTAACAGGCTCGCCGCCGCAACGAAGCCGGCGGTTATGAGCCCGGCGAGCCAGCCTGCCCCACCTGTAATGCTGTGGGCGACATCGCCACCCAGCGAGACTTCGCCGCCCCTTGTAAATACCTCAAGTGGCGAGGCAAAACCGGTTTCGACCGCGGACATGGCCACGACGGCGGCCAGGGCCAGGGCCAGGGTGCTGGCCCAAAGGCGCAGGTTGGCGATCCAGACGGGTCGGAGGAGGAGAACGGCAAGGAAGGACACGGCCCACAGGCCCAACGGCACGACGCCGAGTCCGACGTTGGTGACGACCGCCTCTTCTACCGAACCGTAGGCGTCGCCAAGGGAGCTTCGGAAAATGTAGGCGAGGGCACCGGCGGCACCCAGTCCTGCGAGAGGCAAGACTATCGCGTAGGCTTTCGCCGGGCCGGGCAGCACTGAGCCGAGGCTTTCGCCCACGGACCCCAGTACCGACCCAACGCTGCGTGTCATGCCGTCTATCGTGCTCGAAGCAACCACTGGCGTCTCCTCCGTCTCGGTAGTAGCCGGAGGGTTCGCCGCCGCCCGAGCTAGTGCCTCATACGCCAGTCGGCTCCATGACTGAGGCAATTATGTGCCGTCAGAATGGGCCGACTCATGACCGCTCTACCCTCTCGACCAGGGTGAGGACGGTGGGCCTTCGTTTTGTCTCTTTCCACAGAAGATCAGAGACGGAGACCGTCACCGTACGTTCTATTTGGTCAAAGTCTAAGACTTTTCCCGATTGGCTTTCCAGCATTGAGTGGACCACTTGTGAGGCATTTTCCAGGAGGTCCTGTGCCCGTTTGAGTTCGTCGAAGCCGCGTGACTCCAGGCTCGGGGGCGAGAGGGGGGCCCCGGTTTTGGCATCGAGGGTCAGTCCGACCGCGACCACGCCGTCGGTGGACAGTCGGTTTCTCTCTGCCAGAACACTGGAGTGCCTGCCCCAAAGGCGATGCCCGGCTACGTATACGTCTTCAAAGGGCATGTGCTCGACGACCCCGGCCCACCCGTCCTCGATTTCGAGGATGTCACCGTCTTCCAAAACGAACGTGTCCTCCGGGTCCATACCCAGCGACTGCGCCAACCGGGCATGGGCGATGAGGTGCCTATGCTCTCCATGAACGGGCACGAAGTAGGTTGGGCGGACCAAGTTGAGCATCAGTTTGAGCTCTTCTCGGGAGGCGTGGCCGTGTACGTGCACGGTGGCGGTCCTGCTCGATATGACTTCCGCACCGCGCCGGAACAGGTCGTCGATAGTCTTCGCTACCAGAGTCTCATTGCCGGGAATGGGTGACGAGGAAATGATTACCGTGTCGCCGGTCTCTATTTCAACGTCTTTGTGCTCGCCCCTGGACATGCGCACGAGCGCTGAAGTGGGCTCGCCCTGCGCGCCGGTGGCGAGGATGACCAGCCTGTTGTGAGGCAGGCGCTTGGCCTCTTTCAAAGGCACAATCAGGTCGTCTGGGGCCGACAGGTAGCCCATGTCCAATGCCATGGACACGTTGTTACGCATGCTCCTGCCGACTACCGCCACCTTGCGACGGTTGGCGACGGCGGCGTCCATGACCATTTGCACTCGTGAGATGAGCGACGCGAACGTTGCGACTATGACCCTGGCTTCGGCACCGGCGACGACGTTCTCGATGGACCCGCGCACGACTTGTTCGGACGGAGTGTAGCCCTCCATTTCGGCGTATGTGGAGTCTGAGCACAGCAAAAGCACCCCGCCAGCAGCCAGTTCGGCCAGCTTGGCGAAGTCGGTGGTGTGGCCGTCGACAGGGGTGTGGTCGATTTTGAAGTCGCCGGTATGCACTATGGCACCCAGGGGTGTGTGGATCGCGATGCCCATAGCGTCGGGAATGGAGTGGCACACACGGAAGAACTCGACCTCAAGCCGACCGACTCTGAACGGCGCGTTTGGTTCGACTACGTTCAGGCTGGACGACTTGAGCAGGCCGTGCTCGCGCAGCTTGACGGTGATAAGGCCGTGAGTGAGCCGAGATGCGTAGACGGGCGCGTCCAAGTCTGGCAACACGTACGGAAGCGCGCCAGTGTGGTCTTCGTGACCGTGGGTTATCAAGACGGCGCGAACACGGTCGCGGTTTCGCGCCAGGTAGGTTATGTCGGGGATGACGAAGTCGATGCCGGGCATTCCCTCTTCGGGGAACATCACCCCGGCATCTATAACGATGATGTCGTCTTCGTATTCGACCGCCATCATGTTGCGGCCTATTTCGCCCAGGCCGCCGAGCGGGATGATTCGTACTTGTGATTGGCTCAAACTAAAAGAGCTCTCCTTGTGATGATTGTTTTGGTGTTTCAGCCTCGGTTTCCCGAGGAGTGGCCGGGTCTGACCCGGCAGAGTCGAAGTTCATGCCCAATTGAGTTTGCGACGGCTGCGTGGTGGAGGGGGTCGTGCCTTGGCGTTCAGGTTGGGCCTCGGGTTTGGGTGTTTCCTGTGGCAAGTGCGCGCCGATCAGGCTCGGCAGCTTCCGAAAGTCTTCTTCCAGTACCGGCTTGAGCCGTGGGTTGTGCAGGGTCGCCGCCGGGTGGTAGACGGGGAAAACGATCCGTCCATTCCATTCCCTGGGTCGCCCCCGAGCCTTGCTTATGGTCTCACCAGCAAAGAATTTGCCGAACGAATGGCGGCCCAGCGTGACGATTACCTTCGGATCGATTAACTCGATTTGCCGGTCAAGGTACGGCCTGCAGGTGTCCATTTCGGACGGCTGCGGGTCGCGGTTGTCCGGGGGCCTGCACTTGATCATGTTGCAGATGTAGACGTCGGAGCGGTCCAGCCCGATTACGGCCAACATGTTGTCTAGCACGGTGCCCGCCGCCCCGATAAACGGCCTGCCCTGCCGGTCCTCGTTAGCGCCCGGCGCCTCGCCGATGAACATGATGTCGGCGTGGGGGTTCCCCTCGCCCGGCACCGCGTTCGTGCGGCTCTGCGACAACGCGCAGAGTGTGCAGGAGTTTATCTCTTGGATTAGGGACAGATAGTCGCTGGAAGCGCCTGCGTTCATAGGGCGAAAGTAACACAGCCGCGCCACGTCAGCCATCGCCCGGCCAGCGTGCCCATCAACCCTGTGAGCACGAAGATGGGCAGCCGGCTCGACTGCCCTTTGACCGTCGGATGGTCTGTTCGCTAGGGCGTCCTGGCCCCTAGTCCGAGGCTCCCTTGTTTTTCAAAAAGGTGATCGCCTCTTGCACTGTGGTGATCTTCTCAGCATCTTCGTCTGAGATCTCGATTGTGTTGCTGTCGGTGCTGAACTCCTCTTCGAAAGCCATAATTAGCTCTACGAGGTCCAAGGAGTCGGCGTTCAGGTCGTCGACAAACGACGCCTCGGGCGTCACATCGCCGGCCTCTACGCCGAGCTTGTCGGTCACAACCGACTGTACTCGATCAAGAACGCTTGCCATCACTGCCTCCCTTTGGGGATCGGATTATACCTCAATGTTTCGGGCCGCAATTACCGAGCCGAGCACCCCGTTGACGAACTTCGGAGAACTCTCCGACCCGAACACCTTGGCTAGCTCGACCGCTTCGTTGACGGCCACTTTAGGGGGTGTACCCACCCCGGAAATGATTTCGAATATCGCTACTCTTAGTACGTTTCTGTCCACGCTTGCAAGCTGGTTGACAGGCCAGTTCGGCGCCAATGTTGAGATGATGCCGTCGATTTCAACTAACCGCCCAAGCACGCCCTCCAAAAGCTCTTGTGCATAGACCGCCGCGTCGTCCGGCAAAACTCCTGCCTCGACACGGGCAGAAAGGGATGCGGCGGCTGTGTGGCGGCTGGCGTCCAACTCGTAGAGGGTTTGCATAGCCGCCGCGCGAGCCCTTCTCCGGGAGGAGGATAGTCGAGACGGTTGGGCCCCCTGTTGTTTGCGGGGTGCCATCACTGAATTCAAACGGCGATCAGTTAAGGCTGAATCCGGAAACCGAGGCCAGATTGCCAACAGCAGTTGTGCCTACGGATCGGTCGATGCGCTTGACCATGCCACTGAGCGCCCTGCCAGGACCGATTTCGACGAACTCTGTGACTCCGGAGTCGATCATGTACTCGACAGACCGCTTCCACTGCACGCACTCGCACACCTGGGTGACCATTTCTTCACGCAGCCCGCTCGCGGTGTGGATGGGCTTAGCGGTCATGTTCGCAACTATGGGTACCGAAGGGTCTTGCAGGTTCAGGTCGCCGACCACCTTTGCCAGTCCGTCGCGAGCTGGCTTCATTAGACCGGAGTGGAATGCTCCGCCGACTCGGAGGGGAATCGCCTTTTTGGCACCCCTGGCCGAAGCCATGTCCAGGGCCCTGGCTACAGCCAGAACCTCGCCACTAATTACTACTTGCTCGCCTGTGTTGACGTTGGAGACGTAGGTTCCGGTCTGGCGGCTTATCTCTTCGACCGCCATGTGGTCGAGGCCGATTATCGCGGCCATGGTGCCGGGCGTCTTCTCGCAGGCAAGCTGCATGAGGCGGCCCCGCTCTTCAACGAGGCGGGCGGTGTCACCGACACCGAGAGCACCGGAGACAGCGATTGCCGTGTACTCGCCCACGCTGTGCCCGGCCATGAGGGCCGGGGTGGGTAGTCCGGAGGGTCCCGCCTGCTCTTCCAATGCCCTGACGGTTGCAAGGCTGACGGTCATGATGGCCGGCTGTGCGTTGGCGGTTTGCCGCAACTCCTCTTCAGGCCCCTCAAACATGAGGGCGGAGAGGTTGCGGCCAAGAGCGTCGTCGACCTCGTCGAACACAGCCCGGGCTGCGGGCGAGTTATCGTACAGATCGCGCCCCATGCCGACCGCTTGCGCGCCCTGGCCTGGGAAAATAAAGGCGACGTTGGAAGACGGGCCTTTATTGGTTTTCAACTTTGTCATTCAGTGCTCCTCGGGATTCGGAACCCGTGCACTTTACTCGATTCCGGTATCGACCGGAATGACTTCGCGCCCATTGTAGTAGCCGCAATTCCTGCAAACGATGTGCGGGAGCTTGGGGCTCTGGCAGTTCGGGCACTCCCCGAACGTAGGTCGGGT
>CAUZIR010000114.1:0-5847 GCA_963579815.1 Dehalococcoidia bacterium | reverse complement strand
ATCCACCTCCCGGTTCGGCGATTATCCGCTTCGAATTGGCATCGGTCCGACCTACCACCGTTTCTGCCACCTACGCTCCCAAAACGGCCGGCCGTCGAGGTCTATTTCAGCCCTTATCGACAGCGAGTGGAGCGTGGTCTCCGTATTGACCCGTACCTCCACGGCGCCGGTCGGTCGGTCCAACTTTGCCACTGCGGATGTCGACGTGTTTGCTCGGTCTGGGTGATCGGCATCCACGGTGAGGTCAAACTCCACATGGCTAGAGAGCTGGGTGTGGGGCTCCACCTGGAGCTTGACCCACCGCGCACCGTGTAAGGCGCTCTTACGGGTCACCAAATCGTGGGTGACCGAATAGGCTGTGCCACTGTCGCGGACCGCACCATTCTGCGTCGCGGGTTCGGTGAGCACGCCCAGGCGGGGCGAGGGCAGAACCGGAACCTGGGCAGGAACTGTGGGAAGTGCCAACTCGGTGGCATACTGCCCACCGGAGTAGACCGAGAGCGAAAACCGGCGTGGCGCGGGCCAGATGGCGGGAAAGTTCGCCCCGGAGACACACAAGCGCATTCGATGGCCGACCCCGAACTCGTACGAGGTGGGACGCAACGGGATGGTTGCCGCGTACACGTCGCGGTCGTCGAACCGGTCGGCCAGAGTAGCTTGTGACGCCTGGAGGCTGTCGAATGACACCAAATATGAGTGGCCGTCCGGAGTTACATCCAGAAGCTTGGCCACCAGGTCGACCTCTTCCAGTGGTGCGTCGGTGCTGAAGAAAAGCGTTACGGATGGCTGGCCTGTAACCTCGACCGGCTCGGGCAGAGGCCCGGAGTCGTAGCGAAGCGAACCGAGGTCATCTGAAGTCTGGTCAGCCGGGTACTCTATCGGCTCCAGCACCGAATCGTAGGCGGCCGAAGCCAGGCCGATCCTTGCATCGTAGTCATACACGTCCGACCTCGGGCTACCGCCGGGCGTTTCCTCTGCCAGGCTCCCGTCGGCCACGGCGAACAGGGTGTCCTGCTGGGCGCGGAGGATCGGCCACTCCTGCTCGTTTCGCCACCGCCCTGTCCCTTGGACATAGATGGTTACTGGCGGGTCGGATTCCACGCCGTTTTGAGCCCCCTTCAACCACCGGTCCCACCACCTGTCCATTTCGGCCATGTGGTTGATCGGTTCGACAGGCGATTGGTCCGGGGAAGTGTGTTTCCAGGGGCCGGCCAGAATCTTCTTGGGCCCACGGGCGGCGCTGAAGACCCTGAACATGTCCTCCGGATAGGCGTCCTGCCAGCCGCAAATGCCTAACATGGGGATCTCGATAAGATTTGGATCGGCCTTTTGACGCTCCAGAAAATCGGGGGTTGGAGGCTGGCCGTGCCAGGCTAGGTGCCAGGGAGTGTTCCCCTCGAGGCGCTCGTACCAGCGCTCGATCCAATCCGGAGAGCCGTCCGCACGAAGTGGCGGCAAGAGGTTGCTTGCCGTCATCCCCGGGCCCCAGTGCGGGTCGGCCAACAACATCAGGCGGGAGCCGCGGTGGACAAACATTGCGCTCCAGTTGTCATCGCTGGCATGTACGGGGATGATCGCCTTCAGATGAGGAGGACGGGTCGTCGCCGTTGCGATCGCTGTGATCCCACCATAGGAGACGCCCCACATGCCCACTGATCCGGTGCACCAGAGTTGCTCGGAGATCCATTCCACGGCTTCGTGGGCGTCGTCGCGCTCCCTCGGGTCAAAGGGGTAAGGGTTCACTCCCTCAGAGCTGCCCACACCTCGAAAGTCTAGCTGCACAACGGCGTAGCCCCTGGATGCGAAGTGACGCTGGTAATAGTCCATGTAACCAAGCCCACCGTACCCGTCTTTCAAGTAGGGGATGTAGGTCAGAATCGCCGGAAACGGTCCCTGGGCGTCCGGCAGGTACAGATTGGCGGCAAGGCCTACCCCGTCCGACATGGGCACGCGGACATCGTAGGTCACCTTTACGTTCTGTGCGGCCATTACAAGAGCATCATCATCCATGACAGTTACCAGGCAGCCTTTCGCGCATCTCGTCGGTGTGTCGATATACGAAAAGGCGGTTGCCCGTGTGGGATTTTCCACATAGGCAACCGCCAATAGATTCCGCTTCTTTTTTACTCAGCTGATCATTTAGCGCTCAAGCCATACGTTTGCGTAATAGGGGAAAGCTTTGACCTGGAAGTTCTTGAGTGCCGTCGTGTGCGGGAATATCGCGTACCAAGTGCCCAGGTAGACTATGACCACCTGCTTGTAGGCCTCAAGCTGAAGCTGCTCGGCGATCTCATACCGCGCTTGTTGGCTCGCAGCCTGGGCATATTCTATCCGGAGCCGCTTTAGTTCCGGGATCTTGGCGGTGAACCACCCATCGCCGTCCAAATAGAAGTCGGTGAGGGGCTCACCGCAGCACCAGTGGGCCGCCCAAGCCGTCAGGCCGGCGTATTTGGTGCTTTGGCTTTCTCCAAACGTGCCGACCACCGTAGCCCAGTCCAGTCCCGGCTGTTCCACTTTGAACCCGATATCCTCTATTTCTTGCTTAATCACGATGCCCACCGGGGTGATGGTGGCGTAGTCGTTGGGGTTCAAAAGGACCACGGTCTCACCATCGTAGGAGGACTCTGCCAGGTACTCTCGGGCCAACTCTTTGTCGTTCACGTTGTAGTACTGATCCGCGCCTATATCGGTTTCCAACGGGGTACCGCAATAGAAGACGGCGGGGCACAAGTCCCACAACTCGCGACCACCGAGGGCGAACATTGTCGACTCGATATCGATGCCGACCTGAAGTGCCCGTCGAGCGAGTATGTCGTCAAAGGGTGGAAAGCCGGCCCACGGGCGAAAGTCCGCCCGATGGCCGGGCTTGTAAACGGGCACCACCAAATCGGGATCCGCGTTGGTCCGGACAAAAAAGTCGAGACCCGCACCATCTACGATGTCCCACTCGCCGGTTTCTAAGCCAGCGACCTTGGTCTCCTCGTCCGGGATCTCCAGCCAAATGAGCTGGTCTATGTAGGCGGTTTGTTCCCCTGAGTAGAGACTGTTTGGTTCGTCCCGAGAGACGTAGCCTTCAAAGCGTTTCAGGACTACCTTGTCACCCTGCCTCCAGTCCACGAACTCGTAAGGGCCAGACCCTACCCACTCCTCCACGGGCTTGATGGCACCTAGTCCATTAATAATTCTGTCGGGCATAACGAACACGCTTTGGAAAGCCTTGGCGACGCTTGTAGCCACGGCCCCATACGGTGCAGTCAAGTTTACGTTGAAAGTGAGGTCGTCAATGACGCTGAACTTGTTTTCGGCGTCCGAGAAATCCCTCATCAGGGTTGCTGCCGCAGACCCGCTGCCCAGCCAGCGATCAAAGGAGGTCACAGCGTCATTGGCAGTCACAAAGGTGCCGTCGTGGAACTTCATCCCTGACCGCAGGGTGAAGGTCCAGGTTAGGCCGTCATCGCTGACATCCCATTTATCCGCCATCCTAGGCTTATCCTCAAGATTGAGGTTCCAGCCCAGTAGCCCTTCGAACATGTGTGAGCCCACTGCTACGCTCACGTAGGCTCCGGAGTAGGCGGGGTCAAGGCTGGGAATGCTGGCCTGGGACACGATCCTCAGGGTGCCGCCGAATTGAGGCTCACCCGTCGCCTTGGGCGGGGTCGGCGTGGCGATCAGAACCTTCTCCACCTGCACCTCAACAACCTTCTCCACCTCAACAACCTTCTCCACCTCAACAAGCTTCTCGGTCACAACGACCTTCTCCACCTGCACCTCAACGACCTTCTCCACCTCAACGACCTTCTCCACCTCAACAATCTTTTCCACCACCTCGGTGCCGCCACCGCAAGCTGCCGCTGCTATTGAGCCAACGATCGCCAATGTAAGTGCAATCCATAGAAGTTTCACTGTTCGAATCTCCCAGCGCGTTCAGATAAACCAAGCTATCGCCTAAATTTTGAGCCCGACTGTCGAGAGGTTACGCAACCTAGACGCCGGTAGTCCGGTAGTCCGGTAGTCCGGTAGTACTCTAACCGGCCGCAATACTGGCATTTTCAGTCAGGGCTGTCAACAACGTGTTTTGTTTCACAAAGTCCCTACGGCACAATGGCGGTACGCGTCGTTAGCCGTAACCGTTGATGATCGATGACGGGCTGGCTAGTCCGTCGTGACAACTCCTCTGTACAAATTGCAGGTTCGATGAAAACCCCGAGCTCGTAGATCTGCGTGGTTCAAAACCTGTTCGTCTGACACTCCAACACTTCATGCGATCGCCACAGCCCCCTGCGCACGGCGACGACACCACCGCTGGTGAAGACAGGGTGTCGTTTTCCGTTGAGGTGTCCTCGTCGCCGAGTTCCGAGATCTCTTAAGCCCGCCGGAGGTCGACGCCTCCTGAGCCCGCCGGGGATCGGCGATGGGGTATACGATAACGGCCAATTCGGCGACGGTCTAAACGCCCCCGAACATCCCAAACACGGAACAGGCCAATTGAAGTTCACCCTCATCTACCCGAATCAACCTGGGTTTTGCGACCCCGATTTGGCCGCCTCAGTTGCCGAAGCGGCTGAACAGGCCGGTTTCGAGACACTGCTCGTATGGGATCACTACAGCGTGCCCTGGGGCGCCGACACGGTCGATGCCTGGGCGTTCCTGGCATATGCCGCAGCGCGAACCTCCCGCATCAAGCTCGGGACGTGCGTGACACCGATCCCGTTCCGGCCACCGGCCCAGCTGGCGAAGATCGTCTCGACGGTCGATCTTCTATCCAAGGGCAGGGCAATTCTGGGCGTCGGCGCTGGCTGGCACCAGCCGGAGTTCGAAGGCTACAGCCAGTGGGACTCGGACCGGGTGAGGGTTGCCAAGACCATAGAGGGCATCGAATTGATTCGTCGCCTGTGGACCGAAGACAGCGTGGACCACTCGGGCACCCACTACACCGCCAAGGGGGCGGTGCTGGAGCCCAAACCGGTGTCCAAGCCCCACCCACCCATGTGGTTCGGGGTCAGGGGCCCGCGCATGCTGCGCCTGGCCGCCGAGTACGGGGACGCCTGGATACCAACAATGATCACGCCGGAGGAGTACGCCGAAGGGAAAAAGACGCTGGCCGAGCTGCGTACGGCGATGGGCAAGCCTCCTGACATGTACTGCGGCCTGCAGGTGTTCGACCCGCCACAAACTGCGGGCGACGCGCTCAAGGACATCGAAGCGTTCGCCAGCGCGGGCTGCGACGAATACGGCGTCGTGTGGTCCTACCCGCCGGACGAGGCGATAGATCGCATTAACTGGTTCGCCCGCGAGGTAATGGGCCCTGCGCAAGCCAGTGGTTAATCGGGACAAGCCAGTGGTGAGTGAGGACAAAACTGTGGTTAGTGGGGACCAGAGAGTCGCGGGCAAGGTCGCGCTCATAACTGGTGCCGCCAAGGGAGTGTCGGGCCAGCTGATGGGCTTCGGCGGCGCGTCCGCCCGGCTGATGGCCCAGCACGGTGCCAGCGTGGTACTCGGCGACATCGACACAGAAAACGGTGAACTGACCGCATCGCAGATACGCGAGTCCGGCGGCCAGGCGACCTTCGTCCGCCTCGACGTCACGGTCGAAGCGGACTGGATCAACGCCGTGAGCACCGCAGTACAGCAGTACGGGGGTCTGGACGTGCTGGTAAACAGCGCCGGGTCAACTGCGCCCGGTGCGGTCATCGACACAACAGTGGAGATGTGGCAGAGCCAGCTAGACATGCACGGCAAGGGCGCATTTCTCGGCATAAAGCACTCGGTGCCGGAGATGCAAAAGCGCGGCGGCGGGTCGATCATCAACCTGTCGTCCACCGACGGCATGATAGGCGGAGGCTTCTC
>CAUZIR010000113.1:0-5847 GCA_963579815.1 Dehalococcoidia bacterium | reverse complement strand
CTATCGTCTCGTCGCCCTTCTTATCCATGCCGTACGCCAGCGAGGCCGCCGTAGGCTCGTTGATGATGCGCAGCACCTCCAACCCCGCTATGCGCCCGGCGTCCTTGGTAGCGTTGCGCTGGCTGTCATCAAAGTAGGCCGGAACTGTAATCACCGCCTGGGTTATCGTCTCCCCCAGTTTGGCCTCGGCGTCCGCCTTCATCTTCTGCAAAATCATCGCAGAGACCTCTGGCGGGGCATACTTCTTATCGACCATGGTCACAGCCACGTCGCCGTTGGCGGTCGCCGAAACCTGGTACGGGGTCAGGGCTAGGTCATTCTTAATTATGTCTTCGTTGAAACGCCTGCCCATGTAGCGTTTTACCGAGTAGACGGTGTTCTCCGGGTTGGTTACCGCCTGCCGCTTGGCGGTCAGCCCAACATAGCGCTCACCGCTCTTGGGGTTAACGGCCACCACCGACGGGGTCGTTCGCGCCCCTTCCGAGTTCTCCACCACAATCGGGTCGCCACCTTCAATGATGGCCATACACGAGTTGGTGGTACCCAGGTCTATTCCGAGAATCTTTGGCATACGTAATTGGCTCCGTAGTTTGGTTTCTTATTAATTCGCGCCGCTAAGGCGCTTTCGCCACTGTCACCTGAGCGGCCCGCAGGACACGCCCATTGTGTTTATACCCATTTCGCACAACCGACAAAACGCGGCCAGCCTCCAGCTCAGTTGTCTCCTGGAACAGCACCGCCTCGTGTTCTGACGGTTCGAACGGCTCGCCCTGAGCCTCTATGGCGGTCACTCCCTCTGCTTCCAGCAGGTGATCGAAACCACGCTGCACGAGCTCAAGACCCTCGCGCCAGCCGGGGGCAACGGCCTCTTCGGGAACCATCTCCATGGCACGTCGGAAGTCGTCCGACACACCAAGCACTCTAAGTATGACCTGTGACTGGCCAAACTTGCGCAGGTCTTCCTTTTCCTCGACGGCGCGGCGCTTGAAGTTCTCAAGGTCGGCCTGCACCCGTTGGGCCAGCGCTCGAAACTGGTCTTTTTCCCGCAGCGCCTCGTCTAATACGCCTTGCGTGTCCGGGTCTTCCGAGTCGCCGACATCAGATCCCGTTGGGTCGGATCTCTCTGGGCCATTTGGATCCGGTCGTTCCTCTTCAATCATCGTTTTTGCGCTCCGTCCAATAGTTTCGTCGTAATGCGGACTCCGTCCCTTAACGGGTCCCCACTCCTAGCATGTCAAACATTTCGTCCAGGCTCTGGTCGACCGTCCGCTGTAGTGGCTCCCCACTCAGTGACTCAGAAGCGGTACGCAGCTTGAGCAGCCGGTTGAATAAACCCAAGACGAGTTCTACCCCTGCCAGGTTCAAGCCCAGGTTGCCGACTAGGTGTTTTATCAGTCTGAGCCTGGCAATATCTTCCTCAGAATAGAGGCGGCGAAGCCTTCCGGCCCGCCTGAACGGAGAGACCAGGCCGACGCGCTCGTACTTGCGCAGCGTCTGTGGGTGCATCTCCAGGATGCGCGCCGCGACGCTGATGATGTAAACACCATCGCCCTTCGTATGGTAATCCGTCGGTCCTCGCATCAATCGTCTATACCTCGCGCTTCTTCCGAATCGCTGCCCCCCGATCGCCGCACGGGGGGTCGGGGGGGCGAACCGCCCGGGCCTAACCTCTCTCACGGGCAGCCGTTGTATTCGCTGTCGGCCAAGAGGTCACCGGGGTCGAACCCGGCCAGGTCATTTTTTCGAGTGTGGGAGTTGACACGCGGCATGTCAATATACTTGATCTCTAGTAACTCGTTCGTCCGCGGGTATTAAGAACCCCACGAACCTCAATCCGATAGCAGACATCGAACGTAATAACTGTTTGGACAGACCCGTAAGGGCAGCAAAACCAGTGGGTAAACGCCCAACAGTATTCGAAATACAGATACTGAATATCAACCGAAATTACTTAACAACATATTCTTCACAGTGAAGAATGGTGGTCTGGCCACAATGCCAGACAGGAATAAAAGGAAAAAGAGATGTTGAAGCTGAAGAACTGCGCCAGGTGCAAGGGTGACATGCACTCCAATAGGGATCTATACGGCTCGTACGCCGAGTGCCTCCAGTGTGGGCACATGGAATACCTCAAGGAGACCCATACCCTGCAGACCCGGGTTAAGAGTAGATCCAAAAAGCCCGCTGCTGCATAGCGGTTAAATTCGGATTGCAACTAAGAGGCCCGCTCTTTCGAGCGGACCTCTTTTGATTTACTTAATTAGCGCATTCCGATTAACGCACTCCGATTAGCGCATCGGGGGATCAACGGAGGTCATCGCGGAAGCGCTGCTCTTTCCAGGGGTCGCCTTCCATGTGGTAGCCCCGTACCTCCCAGAACCCGGCTTCGTCCTCAGCCAGAAACTCCAGGCCATTAACCCACTTGGCGCTCTTCCAGGCGTAGCGCTTGGGAACCACCAGTCTCAGCGGCCCCCCATGCTCGCGCGGCAACTGCTGCCCATCGTGTCTATAAGCGAACAGCACATCGTCGTCGTCCAACACGTCAAGGGAAATGTTCGTGGAGTATCCACCGTAGCAGTGCACCATGACATACCGGGCCTCGGGCAACGGCTTAACCGCGTCCAGTACGGCTCGAATGGGCACGCCTTCCCAGGTGTTTACCAGCCTGCTCCACTGGGTCACGCAGTGGAACTCGGCGTCAAGCGTCACACGGTCCAGGGCGGTGAACTCGTCCCAGTCCATAGTCTGTTCCGACTGCACCAGCCCCGACACGCGCATGCGCCACTCGCTCGGGTCCACATTGGGTGCGCTGCCAAAAGTCAGCACGGGGAACTTCTCGGTGACGAACTGGCCTGGAGGAACGCCGTCCTCGGGAACCCTGGTTCGGTTTACTCTGCCTAGCTTCTTCAGCATTCGGGTTGCTCCGTCAGCGGGATGCGTCGAGTGCCCCTGTCGGGCTCAGCACTGCGATAGAAGCGACTACCCTGCTTTGCGGTTCAAGCAGTCCAGCGCGGCCGTCTTGTAGCACTCGGCCAACGTAGGATAGTTGAAAACGGTGTCCAAGAAATAGTCCACCGTCCCCCCGAAGGCTAGGACCGCCTGTCCTATGTGCACCAGTTCGCTGGCCCCCTCGCCGATAATATGCACCCCCAGAAGCTCCATCGTCTCGAGGTGGAATATCAATTTCAGCAGGCCCGAAGTATCTCCGATAATCTGACCCCGGGCGATCTCGCGATAGTAGGCCTTGCCGACTTCGTAGGGCACGCCCGCCTCGGTGAGTTCCTCTTCAGTTCGGCCGACCATAGATATTTCCGGGATGGTGTAAATGGCGAACGGGAAAAGCTCCGGCACGTGGTGGGCCTCCTGCCCGAACGCGTGCAGCGCGGCGTGCCTCCCCTGTTCCATGGACGTAGAGGCGAGGGAGGGAAAGCCGATCACGTCGCCAACCGCGTAGATGTTTGGTGCCGCAGTCTGGTAGTCGCTGTTGACCGAAAGCCTGCCTCTTTCGTCCGGCACTACGCCCGCCGCTTCCAGGTTCAGCGACGCCGTAGCGCCGCTTCGGCCCGCTGCGTAGAGCACCTTTTCGGCGGCGATCTGTTTACCGCTGGCCAGCTCAATTTTCACCGCCGGTCCTCGACCATTCTGGTAGGGGTTAATACCGGTGACCTCTTCGCCCAACCGCAGCATGGTGCGGTTCTGACGCAGATGATAGGTAAGCGACTCGACAATCTCGCGGTCCACGAACGGGAGCATGGTGTGGCGCATGTCTATCATGGTCACCTTTACCCCGAGGGCGGCGAAGATGCTCGCGTACTCACAGCCAATCACCCCCGCTCCAACCACCGCGAGCGTCCTGGGTAGCTGCCCCAATTGGAGGATGTCCTCGGCGACGAACGCTATCTGGCCATCCAGGTCTGAATCGCCTTCAATCGACGAACCGCTGCCGGTGGCGATGACAATCTTTTCGGCCGTCACCTTCCGGTGCGAGTCTTCCCCAACTATGTCCAGCCTCAGTTCGTGCACGCCTTCAAACCTAGCGCTGGCTCCTATAACCCGCACCCCGTTGCGATGAAGCTGATCGCGGATGACCTCAATTTCGTTCTTGACCACGTGGTCGGTCCGGAACGTCAGGTCGTCAATAGTTATGTCGTCTTTTACAGCGTACGAGGCTCCGTAAATGCCCTTTAGTCGCGTGCCAG
This sequence comes from Dehalococcoidia bacterium, assembly GCA_963579815.1. Classification (GTDB taxonomy): domain Bacteria; phylum Chloroflexota; class Dehalococcoidia; order Lucifugimonadales; family UBA2962; genus CAUZIR01. The sequence continues at coordinate 1,648 of CAUZIR010000113.1, read as the reverse complement.
AAAGGTAAATAGCCGCCTCACGAAGCGACTTGCTGGGAATGGTCCCGGTGTTTGTGCAAACGCCGCCCACCACCGCCTTGCGCTCGGCAAGCGCAACACGTTTACCGAGTTTGGCGGCCTGTATTGCGGCTCGTTGACCGGCCGGTCCGGAGCCAATTACGAAAAGGTCGTAGTCGTAGGTAGGAGTTTCCATCAAAAAATCCGCCTCCAATCTTCCGGCTAAATACACAAAGCCGACCCAGGCGGGCTATAAATTCATCATATACCGGGACCATATTTGGGCCACCACCGGGCTGGCTTCCATAAATCGAGGGTAATCAGCACCGGTCATGCACGGGTGGCCGCGGATGCGCCTGATGCTAGAATTCTTCCAATGGCAACCCCTACAACATCTCCAACCACTGACAGTCCGGCCTCTGGCAGTCCATCCACTAGTAGGCCATCGGGCGTCGGCCCACTGCACCACATAACAACCCTCGACAACGGGTTGCGCGTCGTCACCGGCGAGATGCCGCACACCCGGTCGGTGAGCATAAGCGTCTTCGTGGGTGTCGGCTCCAGACACGAGACGGAGAGCGATAGCGGCGCGTCCCACTTTTTGGAACACCTGCTGTTCAAGGGCACGACCCGGCGACCGGATCCTGAGATGGTCAGCGGTGCGATAGAGGGCGTCGGGGGCATCCTCAACGCCGAGACCGACCAGGAAATGACGGCCTACTGGTGCAAGGTCCCGCAGCCCTACTTTGCCGACAGCCTCGACCTGCTCATCGACCTGATACGCAACCCGCTCATGGCAAGCGAAGAGATCGAGCGGGAGCGCAGCGTCGTCATCGACGAACTGGCGATGATCCACGACCACCCCGACTACAAGGTCGACTCGCTCATCGACGAGATGCTCTGGCCCAACCACCCGCTCGGCAGGGACGTGGGTGGCACCAAGGAAACGGTCTCCGTCCTGAGTCGCGACGTTCTTGTTGGTCATCTCGACCGTTACTACTCCCCAACCAACACAGTGGTTAGTGTGGCCGGGGCCGTCGACCACCAGAGCGTCGTCGAGGAGCTAAAGCGCCTCACCGGTGACTGGGAGCCTGGCCCTGAGCCCGAATGGGCCCCATTCAGCGTCGCACCACGTCAGCCACAAGTGCGCATGGACTACCGCCGCACCGAGCAAGCTCACGTGTCCATCGCCCTGCCCGGGTTGTCGCTCTTCCACCCCGACCGCTACGCCCTGGGCCTGCTCAGCGTGGCGCTCGGCGAAGGCATGAGCAGCAGGCTGTTTTTGGAACTGCGCGAACGCAAGGGCCTGGCCTACGACGTGCACTCTGGCGTTACTCACTTCTTGGACTGTGGCGCCTTCCAGGTTTCCGCCGGTACGGAGCCGCGCCGCGTCTACGACGCCGTGGACACCATACTTACCGAAGTGGCCGCGATAAGAGAAGGCATATCGGAGGAGGAGGTCAACCGGGCGCGGCAACTAACCTCCGGCCGCCTCATGTTGAGAATGGAAGACACCCGCGCCGTCTCCTCGTGGTTCGGCTCCCAAGAATTGCTCGCACGGGAAATCCTCGACGTGGACGACGCCATGGCGAAACTAGACATCCTGACCGCCGAAGACATCGACCGGGTGGCCAAAAAGGTTTTTACGAGC
>CAUZIR010000112.1:0-5924 GCA_963579815.1 Dehalococcoidia bacterium | reverse complement strand
ACGGCACCGACGCCCGTGCGACCCGCCTGCCTGCCGCCGTCGCTGCGGATACTGGCGAAGCGAACCAGCGACTCCCCAGCCGGTCCGATACACGCGACACGGAACCTGCGGCCCAGTCGCTCTTTGACGGATTTCTCGGTTTCAGACGTCGATTTGCCAGACAAATCCGTTGCGTCCAACAAGGCGATCTCGCCGTTCTCAATCTTGAGCAAGGTAGGGCGGTTGCAGGCGCCCTTTATCACCAGTGCATCGAACCCGCATCGTTTGAGCTCGGTGGCCATGAAGCTGGATGAGAGCGAGTCGCCAATGAACCCGGTCAGGGGTGATTTGGTGACGACGGCGAACTTGCTGGAGGTGGTCAACCTGCTGCCGACTAGCGGGCTGGTGACGAAGATTAGAGGGTTCTCCGGCCCCATCGGCTCCGCGCCATTTGGGCAATGTTGGTAAAGCAGCCACGCTCCTAACCCGGTGCCACCAATGTATGCACGCAGGACCGCTTCTGGAATGATCTGAAATTCGGCCGCGCCGGTGCCCAGGTCAACGACCAGGGCTCGCCCGTGGTAACCGAACAACGAATCGGTGCCGATTGTCGAAGGGTTGTGTTGTGTGACGGTGTTTGGGGTAACAGTCATCCGCCTGCCTGACTTGAGAACAGCAGTATCCGGTCGCCTTGTCGTATCTGCCGTTCCGACTCTGATAAGAACGATGTCCCGTTCAGGTTAAGTATGTAGCTCGACATCAGCCCGCCTTCTGGCCTGACGACCTTACCGATAAGTGCAGGCTCTGCCTCGGCGAGATGTCTGGCCACCTCAGATGTCGAAACCTCGAGCGGAAGTACGACGTCGATTGTGTCGCGCCCCGCGAGCAGTCGCGCATTGCCGAACAACTCAACCACGACCGGGATAGCAGGTTTCACGGAACCCTTAGGAGAGCTGATTTGTGGTTTAAATAGCTTCACGTTGCCAACCCGGCAACCAGATCTGCGTCCCTTGCCCTAGCCTTTTCCAGGTCAACTGCGGTGTTGACGTTAAAGAAGCTCCAGCGCTCCGGGTCGATGGCCTCAATTGACTCCTGAGGGAGGTACTTTACTGTCACTGAATCGAAGAAATCGGTGATCTTCAGGCGGCCGTTATTCAGACTCTCCTTCATCGGCGGCAGGCAGGTCTTTGAGTAAAAGGCGTGCGTGGGTTCGGGCCATCCATCCAACACGGGTATGACGATGTCTGCACCCTCACGTGAGCCCGCCATGTGGGTTAGCAACTGCACATTCAGGAAAGGCATGTCACAGGCCACCACCAGCGCCCAATCCGTTGGCGCTTCTGTGAGACCGGTAAATATACCTCCCAACGACCCGCTGTCTGGATGTACATCCAGGACCGTAATGGCGTCGTCAGGGGCCGGGAGTACATCGGCCTGGGCTTCATCGGCGACGACCAGTACGAGGCCCGAAGCAATCGACTCGACAACGGTGGTGACGCGTGACAATAGTGGGACGCCGCCGACCTCCTCCAGCGCCTTGTTACGCCCCAGGCGCCTGCTCCGGCCTCCAGCAAGCACCACGCCGGTGAAAGGCGCGGTGTTCGTGGACGTCTTCTCTTCGGTGCCACCGGGCTCCGCTGTCATGGCCAAAGATTAACACGGTGCGTGTCGGACATCACTTCTCGGCAGCTCCAGGTAGGTCGGCGACAATTTCGCCGGTTTCTGAAGTGTCGTAACCGCCCAGATCTTCCACTCTTGTTTTGAATTCAGAGGAGCGGATTGCATTGAGCAAGCTGACAACCGGTCCCGTATTAACCTGGCTGGCCGGAATAACCAGGTCGAAGCGCTCGGTTAGCAATGGAACGAACTCCAGCCCGAACGCCCGCGCGGCCGAGTGGATACCCAGACCAACGTCTGCTCCACTCGCCTTCACCGCTGCAGCGACGGCCAGGTGCGTGTACTCCTCCCGGCCATATCCGTCGATGCTGCCAGCCTCAATTCCGAGTTGGGAGAGTCCATGGTCAAGCAGGACCCTGGTGCCAGAGCCCCGCTGCCGATTGACGAACCTTACGGCCGTGTTGGCCAGGTCGCTTATGGCGGCGAGTCCCATGGGGTTGCCGGGAGCGACTATTAAGCCCTGGATTCGGTGCACCAGAGTGGTCACGACCACCGGCCTGGAGATGTGCCGCTTTATGTACGACAGGTTGTATTCGCCGGTGTCGGGATCGAGCAGGTGAGTCCCTGCGACGTGTGCTTCGCCTCGCTCCAGGGCGATGAGGCCGCCCAGCGATCCGACGGAGGTCGATGTCAGCCTGGTGCCGTCGCGTTCGTCGAGCAGGTTGGCCAGCAGGTCGAGGGTCATGTCGTGACTGCCACTGACAACGAGGGTGTCGTCGATTACTGAAAGCGGGCGCAGCAATTCGACCCGTAGCGTGGAACCGGCCTCGGCCAGATGGGTTAATCGTGGGAGTAGAGCGATTCCGTCGGCCTCGACCAGCGACATTATTACCCCTGCGCCCCTACGTATAGGGGTTGCGACCAATTTGCCGTCCACTCGGCCTAGTTTTACCCGGAGAAATTCGTCTTCCCCTGTAGGTGAGATTATTTTTCGAGTGACGACGGCTTCTACCACCTCGCCGCGTGTGAGCGAGGGTGGGGCACCAACATCAATATTCCTTCGGGATATGCCCAGGGTTTCGTCAATGATTTTCCTTAAAAACAGTTCAGAAGTGACCAGAGCAGACACGGGATAACCTGGTATTCCCAGTACCGGGGTCTTGGCTACCACTCCTAGCACGACCGGATGCCCGGGACGTACCGCGACGCCGTGCACGGCCAGTTTGCCCATTGCCTCCACCGCACGGGCCGTGAAGTCCTCGGAGCCAGCCGAGGAGCCCGCGTTGACGACGACCACGTCGCAGGTCGCCGCCGCCTCTTTAATGGCGTTCGCTATCAAACCCGGGTCGTCTATGACCGGGCCTTTCACCACAGGCACGCCGCCCCATTCGGCGACCTGGGCAGCCAGCATTATCGAGTTGTACTCAATGACCTGGCCCGGTGTTGCTTCGGTCCCAGGGGCGACCAGTTCGGTGCCGGTGGGGATTATTGCTACAGTCGGCTGTTTTCTCACCGCAAGTTCTGGCACGCCTGCTGCGGCGCATGCGCCCAGGTCCTGCGGCCTGAGCCGATGCCCGCCTGGTAGAACCAGCTCGGTGGCCGCGATGTCTTCACCGATGGGCCTGACGTACTGGTAGGGGGCGGCGGGCGCTCGTATCTCGACGGTGTCTTCTTGTGGCACGTGGACGTGCTCGATCATCACGACCGCGTCGAACCCTTCCGGCATCGCATCCCCGGTGTCCAGCCAAACGGCTCCGGTGCCGACGTCCAGGCCCACAGGGGACGTTTCAGTTGCTCCGGTGGTCTCGGCAGAGCGAACCGCGATTCCGTCCATCGCGGCCGCGTCGTAGTGGGGAGACGAGCGCAAAGCCCACACAGGCCCGGCCGTCACCCGGCCAGCGGCCTGCCTGAGGGGAACGGTTTCGGCCGGGGTGACCAGCGCGACCCCGGCCCGGTCGAGCGCGTCTGTGAACCGACGACGGGCCTCGTCCAGGGGCAGGTCTTGCAAGTAGTAACGGCGAGATTTGCCCGACTTAGGGGGCGGCGGTCCAGACGGCGAATCGGATTGATCTGTCATGTCAAAAGAGTGCGACCCGTACAGGCTCCCCGGCATAGAGGCCGCCGGAGTTGAGGGGGACCGAGGCGATGCCGTCGGCGCGGACGAGGGTGAAGATGAGGTTGGACTTGCCGAAAACCGGCTCGGCGACCATGCCACCAGTGCCCTGTGACAAAGAGACGGGGAAGTAGTCCTGTCGGCCTGAAGCCGAGGGTACGTCTTTTGTCAGACGGGCTGTCACGGTCGGCCTGAATTCTGTCGGGACGCAACCCATAAGTGCGCGAATGACCGGCCGAACGAGCAGGTCGAATACGACCATTGCCGACACCGGGTTGCCCGGCAGGCCAAAGACCGGCGTTTGGCCTGCCAGCCCGGCGATGGTGGGTTTACCTGGCTTTATCGATATACCGTGCACCAGTACTCCGGGCTCGCCCAGGCCAGAGAGCGCCGCAGCGGTCATGTCCCGGCTACCCATTGAGCTACCCGCTGAGAATACGACCACGTCGCCCAGGCCCATCGCCTTGCGCGCGGCTGCGCACTGGGTGTCCAGGTGGTCGGGGAAGACGCCCACGGGTACCGGGATGCCACCCGCCCACTCGACCAGGGCGGCGACGGTGTACGTGTTGATGTCTCGTACTTGGCCCTGGCCTGGGGTCACGTCTGGCAAGACCAGCTCGTCTCCGGTAGAAACGATGGCGACTCTGGGTCGCTTCGCAACAGAGACCTGGGTGATCCCGAGTGCTAGTAATGCGCCAATGTCCTGGGGTCTGACCGTCTGGCCAGCTGGCACCACTTCGTCGCCGGGTAACACGTCTTCGTTTCGCTGTACGACGTTTTCGCCCGGTGCCACCGGCCGGGTCACCTCTATGGTGCCGTCGTCTACCTGCTGGGTGTGTTCGATCATGACGACGGCGTCCGCGCCCTCGGCTAGCATGCCCCCGGTGAAGGCGACTGCGGCATCGCCAGACCCCAGCGCCACCTGGGGAGCCCGGCCCATCGGCACCTCTCCGGTTAATTCCAGGTAGGCGGGCAAACTCTCGGTAGCCCCGAACGTGTCTGCCGCCCGCACGGAGTACCCGTCCATAGAGGAGCGGGCGAAGGCGGGCAGGCCGGTAGGGGAGACGTAGCGAGCGGCAGTCACGCGCCCCAGCGCGTCGCCAGTAGATATCGTCTCGGCACCGACGCGGATATCCCCGAGCCGCTGCAATACCAGTGCTAGCGCATCGTCCGGTGGTAAGAGCTTGAGCAGTTCGGCCAGAACGGACCCCTCAACCGGCCCTACTACAGGCCGATTATTTGACCTTCGGCGTCTACATCCAGGGAGCGTGGTTTCCCGGGCAGGCCGGGCATGGTCACAACATTGCCCGCGATGGGGTAGATGAACCCGGCGCCTATTGACGCCCGTACGTCGTTGACCTGGAACGTGTAATCGGAGGGACGGCCCTTGCGCTTGGCCTCGTGGCTTATGGAAAGGTGTGTCTTGGCCATGCACACCGGCAGGTTTCCCCACCCGAGCGCCTCGAACCGGCGCAGCTTCTTCCGCGCCGCCGGTGCCCAGGCCACGTCGCTTGCGTTGTACACGCGACGAGCGATCCCGAGGACTTTGTCCTGTAGTGAATCGGACATTTGGTAGGCGTGGTCGATCTTAGGCTGGCCGCCTTCCGTTGCGGCGATAAGAGCCTCGGCGAGGTCGGTGCAACCGGCTCCGCCCTCGGTGAACGGGTTGCTCTCGACGGCCGCTGCCGCTCCCGCTTCTTCGCTGCCCTTTTTGGCGATGAGCAACTCGGCGGGAGTGTCTGTGGGGAACCGGTTCAGCGCCACCACCACCGGCAACCCGAACGAACGAATTACGCCGATCAAGTGTCTTAAGTTGGCCATGCCCGCCTCTACGGCTGCCTCGTTTGGCGTAGCGAGTTCGCGCACTTTAACGCCGCCGTGATACTTGAGCGCCTTGATGGTCGCGACGATGACCGCGCCATGAGGCTGCAAGCCCGATGTGCGCGTTTTAATGTGCATGAACTTCTCGAACCCCAGGTCGGCGCCGAACCCTGCCTCTGTGAGCACGTAGTCGGCGTAGGCCAAGGCGATTCTGTCGCCGACCACCGAGCTGCAGCCGTGGGCGATGTTCCCAAAGGGGCCGGAGTGCACAATTACCGGCTGTCCCTCGGTCGTTTGCACGAGGTTCGGCATGATGGCGTGTCGCAGAAGCGACATCATCGAGCCCACTGCGCCTACGTCTTCGGCGGTCACCGGCCTGTCGTCGTCGGTGAAC
>CAUZIR010000111.1:0-5940 GCA_963579815.1 Dehalococcoidia bacterium | reverse complement strand
GCCGCCGGTGTTGACAGGGACACGGCCGAGAGCCTGAAAGAGGGCCTTGGTGCCATAGTTGCTAGGACGGCGAATGCGAGCGTTCTGGGCGGCATTGGCGGGTTCGGAGGCATGTTCCGCCTGGCCGACTACGAAAAGCCGGTGCTCGTTTCCAGTACAGATGGCGTGGGTACCAAGCTTTTGCTGGGCCGCTGGACCGGTCGTTACGAAGCCCTCGGCATAGACCTGGTAAATGCCTGCGTCAACGACGTGGTTGTGACCGGGGCTGACCCCCTGTTCTTCCTCGACTATCTTGCGGCAGGTGTCATCGAGCCAGGCGTTGTCGAAGCACTGGTGCGGGGCATGGCCGAGGCGTGCGCCGACGCCGACTGCGCCCTGGTGGGCGGCGAGACCGCCGAGATGCCGGGCGTTTACGAACAAGGCGATTTCGACATGGCTGGCTTCGTGGTCGGGGCGGTGGAACAAGACGCCATCCTCGACCCGGCCAACGTGAAGGTGGGCTATGCGCTGGTCGGGTTGCCTTCCAGCGGCATTCACACCAACGGCTTTTCCCTTGTGCGCAGTGTGTTCGGCCTGAGCTCTGACCAATCGGTGCTCGACGACCATACGGCCGAACTGGGTCGTACGCTCGGGGAAGAACTGAGCGAGCCGCACCGGTCCTACGTCGCCGACGTGCGGGCCATGCGGTCGCGGGTAAAGGCGCTGGCCCACATAACGGGCGGCGGACTGGTAGACAACGTGCCGCGCGCGCTTCCCGACGGCGTTGGAGCCCGTGTCAACGCTGGCTCATGGGACACGCCAGCTATCTTCCAACTTATCCAGGCCACGGGCGGCATAGCTACGGGCGAAATGCACCGGGTGTTCAATATGGGCATAGGCATGGTGGCCGTCTGCGAACCGTCCGAGGTCGATTCGGTTATCGCCTCAGTACCTGGCTCAAAGATAATTGGCGAAACCGTGAACGCCCCGCTCGGAGTAGAAGCGACGACTAGATTCTTCATTGAAACTGGAACCAAGACATGAGAGCGATACTCAGCGTTTACGACAAGTCCGGCGTGGTCGAGTTCGGCCAAGCCCTGTCGGCGGCAGGCATTGAGCTGGTCAGCACGGGCGGTACTTTCGCCGAACTCCAATCCGCCGGTATGCCTGTGACGTCCGTTTCTGACGTGACAGGCTTCCCGGAGATAATGGACGGCAGGGTGAAGACGCTGCATCCGGGAATCCACGGGGGCATCCTTGCCCGCAAGGACATGCCCGGCGACCTGGACCAGCTTTGCGAGCACGGTATCGGCACGGTGGACCTGGTCGCGGTGAACCTGTACCCGTTCACCGAAACCATCGCCCGGCCTGGAGTTCAGCTTGCCGAGGCCCTGGAGAACATAGACATCGGCGGCCCCACCATGGTGCGTGCGGCGGCCAAGAATCACCCTCACGTCGTAGTAGTAGTCGATCCCCCCGACTACGGCTGGCTGGCCGAGCGCATCGGCGAGGGCGGCGTCAGCGCGGTAACTGCGCAAGAGCGACGGGCACTGGCCACCAAGGCGTTCGCTCACGTCTCTACCTATGACGCGGCGATTGCCGGGTACCTTGGTGATTCCCAAATCGAGGCCGAGGGCCCGCTGCCCGAGACAGTGACGCTGTCGGCCCAACGCATCGCAGAACTGCGCTACGGGGAGAACCCCCATCAAGCCGCTGGCCTATACGCCGACACGGCCGCGGGCGGCGTTGCTAACGCCGAGCAGTTGCACGGAAAGGCGCTGTCGTTCAACAACCTGCTGGACGCCGACGCCGCCTGGAGGGTCGTCTCGGACTTTGAGGGCGGGGCGGTCGCGGTGATTAAGCACAACAACCCCTGCGGCCTGGCGGCGGGCGACGACCAGACGACCACCTACGGACGCGCGTTTGAGGGCGACCCGGTGTCGGCGTACGGGGGAATTGTCGGGTTCAACCGGACCGTCACCGGGGCCACGGCCAAGGCCATGAAGGGCGTTTTCTACGAGGTGGTGGTGGCGCCGGGTTACGACCCCGACGCACTGGATATTCTCACTTCGCGCAAGAACCTGCGCATACTCGCCGTTAGTTCCGGCGCTGCCGGGGCGTCCCCACTGGAGGTCCGCCGTATTAGCGGCGGTGTGCTGGTGCAGGGCCCCGACGAACTTATTGAGAACACCGATGACTGGAAGGTCGTCACCAGCCTGGCGCCTACGGACGCCCAAATGGCGGACCTGGCGTTCGCCTGGAAGGCCGTCAAACACGTCAAGTCCAACGCCATCGTCCTTGCCGCTGACCAGGCCTTGCGGGGCATGGGGGCCGGTCAACCAAATCGGCTAAATAGCATTCACCTGGCGGTACGGGCGGCCGGTGATCGCGCCGCAGGGAGCGTCCTGGCTTCCGATGCATTCTTCCCATTCGCCGACAACATTGACATGGCCGCCGAAGCGGGCGTAGTCGCGCTCGTACAGCCGGGCGGCTCGATACGTGACGAGGACGTCATCGAAGCCGCGGACAGGCTAGGGTTGGCGATGGTCTTCACCGGCGTCCGCCACTTCCGGCACTAAGACCCAGTCCCACTTTTTTTGCGTTGACCAAGTCACTAGAAATCGTCATCCCTGTCCTGAACGAGGAGAAGGTCCTCTCGGCCTCGGTGGGCGCCCTGCACCACTTCCTGCAGGGGCACCTGTCGGAGTACGACTGGCGCATCACCATTGCCGACAACGGCTCCTCGGACGACACCCGCAACGTAGCGGCGAGGCTGATCGACTTCTACGACGGTGTGGGCCTGACCACGTTGGACCAGCGTGGCAGGGGTAGGGCGCTGAAGAAGGCGTGGCTGGAGTCGACCGCCGACGTGGTCGCCTACATGGACGTAGACCTGTCCACCCAACTGAACGACCTCATCCCGCTGGTGAATGCCATTGGAAACGACGGTTACGACGTCGCCATAGGTTCCCGCCTAATGAAGGGTTCGCTGGTGGAGGGCAGGACGGGCAGCCGCGAGTTCACGTCCCGCACATATAACCTGATAATTCGGGCCTCGTTCTTCGTTAGCTTCAAGGACGCGCAGTGCGGCTTCAAGGCGCTCAGCCGCCGGGGCGCGGACCTGCTTTTGCCCCTGATCAAAGACACAGGGTGGTTCTTCGACACCGAACTGCTCATCCTGGCCGAGAAAAACGGGTTCCCACTCAAAGAGATCCCCGTACGCTGGCACGACGACCCCGACACCCGGGTGAAAGTGGTCAGCACGGCCATGCACGATCTGATGGGCCTGGCGAGGCTTAAATTCGGCGGTCTGAAGAGGGCAGCACGCGCGTTAGAGGCCGCAGGTTCAAACGAGGCTCCGAACCGACCCTAGACAGACCGCCTGCCTGCCCTTTGCAGGAGTCTACAGACTGATTGCAGGGCCTAACGCGACTCGCTTGATGTTTGCTTGACCCGGAGTTACCATGCGACTTCAGTCGCCTTTCCCATAGGCTTGCCTGAAGCTGGCCGGGCCGGCAAAGCTAACTGGATCGGAAAGGCTATAAGTAGCGGGCTAGTTGGGGTGCCCAACAGTGCACACGGGTGGAGCGCCGCTTAAGGGGGACATTGAGTTGGCCAACGCCGTGCTTGTCGTTGACATGCTCGTCGGCTTCCTAGAGGAAGGCCACAACCTGTACTGTGGTGACGAGGCGCGGGAGATTATCCCCAGAGTACGCCGCCTAGTAGAGGCCGAGCTGGAGAAAGGCTCGGAGGTTTTTTTCCCGTCTGACCACCACGACCCCAATGACCTGGAGTTTAACCAGTTCCCGGTTCACTGCGTTAAAGGAACAGATGAAGCCAGGGTAATTAAGGAACTGGCGGACTTTGCGGACCATGCGGGTACGGTGATTCCCAAGAGGCGATACAGCGCCTTTTTCGATACCGACCTAGCGCAACGACTGGAGACCCTGAAGCCCGACAAACTTATAATTGTCGGAGTGTGCACCGACATCTGTGTAATGCACACTACGGCGGACGCCCGCAATCGCGACTACGACGTAGAGATACCGGTCGACTGCGTGGCCACCTTTGACCAGGGGGCGCACCGCACGGCCCTAAGACACATGGAGGGAATACTCGGAGCCACCCTGGTCCATTCTTCAGCCACAGTAGCGGGTTAAGCCTCGGGCTGAGTTACGCACCGGACACGGATTGTCGAGTCCCAAATAACTGATGGTTAATCCAGAATTCGATATAAGACGACCGATACTCGTTGGCGACACGGCCGACGTATATCTCCAGCGCACCCTGCACATACTGCGCAGCGAGGGGATCAACCCCGTGGTGACGATGGAGTTCGCCCCTGCCCGGGATGGCCTGTTTTGCGGCATCGCCGAGGTCAGGGCTCTGCTGACGAGGATTCTCCCCGAAACGGGTAGCGAAGTTTGGGCGCTGGAAGAGGGCGCCAGCGTGGAGGCCAAGGAGGTGGCGCTGAGAGTGAAGGCCCCGTACGGCGCTCTTGGCCTGTACGAAACCGCGATAGCGGGCACTCTATCGTCGTCCACCGGCTGGGCCACCGCCGCCAAGGAGTGCGTCGATGCCGCCGCCGGTACGCCGGTGTTCGCCGTGGGCGCGCGCAGAATGCACCCTAACGTGGCGGCCCACATGGACTACGCCTCGGTTATTGGCGGCTGCGTGTCGTGCTCAACAACGCTTGGTGCCAGGCTGGCCGGTGTGACGCCAACAGGCAGCATGCCCCACGCCCTTGCGCTAATTCTGGGAGACACGGTGAGGGCGCTGCAGGCGTTCGACCGGCACACCCCGCAGGACGTACCCAGGGTTGCCCTCGTCGATACGCACAGGGACGAGGCCGAAGAGGCGATCGCCGTTTCCAAGACCCTGCGCGACAGGCTCCGTGGTATCCGCATCGACACGGCCGCAGAACGTGGAGGCGTTACGCTCGGACTGGTCAAGGAGGTGCGGGCCCGCCTTGACCTGGCCGGTTTCAAGCACGTAGAAATCACCGTTACAGGTGGCTTAAACCCGGAACGGATCAGACAGTTTGTAGAGGCGGAAGCGCCCATTCAGAGCTTCGGGGTCGGTACCTACATCGCCTCGGCGACTACCAACGGGTACACCGCGGATATTCACGAGGTGGACGCCAGGCCCATCGCCAAACGGGGCAGGACGCCGGGTATCACCCCCAACCCGCGACTCGACCGCATTATGTAGCTGGGCGCTAGCCCCTGCGCTCGGCCCGCACTCGCAGGGCCAACTTCGCATTCTCCGGGACTCTCGCCCACTCGGCGATTCGGTGACCTACCACCCACACGACCCCGCGCTCACTTACGAGCAGGGGAATGGATGTCCGTTCTTCCCGCGGGACCTTCTCGTCCACGAACAGGTCCTGGACTTTTTTCGTCCCGGCCATGCCCGTTGGTTGTATCCGGTCACCGGGCAGCCAGCCCCGTACCCACAGAGGTGACTGGGCCAGAGATGGGTCCAGTGAGGCCGTCAAACCGTCCGGCCCCGCCAGTGACGCCATGCTGGGCCCGTCGGTTTCGACCAGTTCGGCTGAGATGTTCCAACCGGGCAAGTGCAGTTCGCCCGGTACGTCTACCCGGTACTCGCCGCTGAGGGTCGCTATTGTGACACCGTCAAAGCGCCGAATGACCACCCCTTCAGGGCGTGAAGTCGCCCGCAAGCCGCCCAGCAGATCGACCCGCACGCCCGCGTTGCCAGTTAGCAGCGCCATGACCTCGTCGACGTGGCCCTGACGAACGTTCGTCAGATCGCCGCGCAACATCGCCACCGTCCGTCGCACCATTGCCGCGAGTACGGGAGCGGGGAGCGATGCAGCGCCAGCTTGCAAAGTCACCGTGTCGCCGTCTTCGGTGACGTTGCCAGCCCAGGCCGCGTCGGTCTCGGCCTCGATGTGGTCGAGGGCTTGCGCGGCGTTGGTGGCGAGTCTGACGAGCGAGT
>CAUZIR010000110.1:0-5988 GCA_963579815.1 Dehalococcoidia bacterium | reverse complement strand
GGTACCGGAGTAGGCGGTCGTTACGAGGTGATCCACGTAGGCCGTGGTGGTCGGCGACGGGGCGGTCGATAGCAGCTCGTCTTTGCTGATGCCGAAGTCGGCGCAAAAAGAGACGTGCAGGGACATCTCGGTGTTGAGCGTCTCGTCCAGCAGCCGGGCGAACCAGGCCATCTCATCCAGGCGTTCGGCTTTGGCCGCGACCAGCGCGACGGCCCGGCAGTAGCCGACAAGGAACACGTAGTCCTGCTGCATGTAGTAGCGGAACGTGGGCAGGGGAAGCGTGCCGTCGCCCAGGCCAGTCACGAACGGGTGGGCCTGTTCCCTGTCCCACTGTTCGGCGGCCGAGTTGCGAAGTTGTTGAGTAAAACTGGATGGCATGCTTGCCGAGCCTTTAATCGTTATTGTTGGGGGGCCGAAAATAGCATACGGGAAGTTTCGGCATACGCGCCGACAGACCTTCACGAACAATTGGGAGACGCCAGATGCCGATCGTACAGGCGGACAGACTCAGGGAAATAGAAGGGGTTCTGCTCCAGGCAGCAGGGGCCAGCGCCGAAGAGGCGGCCATCGTTGCCAAACACTCGGTGGCGGCCAACCTGGCCGGACACGACTCGCACGGCATTATCCAGATACCCATCTACATCGACAGGATTCGGCGGGGACACATCGTGCCTGGCGCACCCATAGAAGTCACGAACGAGACTGACTCCACCACCGTCATTGACGGCCACTGGGGCTTTGGTTACGTGGTGTCCGAGCGGGCCATGGAGATGACCATTGCCAAGGCCCGCGAGCGCGGAGCCGCCGCCGCCACGGTGTATCGCCAGAGCCACGTCGGCCGTTTGACCGACTACCCGGTCATGGCGACGGAGGCGGGCATGATCGGCATTATGACCGCCGACTCCGGCCGGTCTTCCAAGAACGTCGTTCCCTTCGGGGGCACCAAGCGGCGATTGGGCACCAACCCCATTTGCATAGCCGTGCCCAGCGACCTGGACGGCCCCATGTTCATCGACATGGCCACCAGCGCGGTTGCTGGCGGGAAGGTATCTCTGGCAGTGGCGAGAAACCAGTCCATTCCCGAGGGTTGGATAGTAGACAAGGACGGCAACCCCTCTACCGACCCGAACGACCTGACCGACGGCGGGGCGCAGTTGCCCCTGGGCGCGACGGAGGGCCACAAGGGCTACGGGCTGTCGGTGATGATCGAGATTCTCTCCGGCATTCTCACAGGCCTTGGCTTCGGGCACGACCCGTCGGGCAGGCATAACGACGGCTGCTTCATCGCTGCGTTCGACGTTTCGGCATTTCGGCCGCTGGCCGACTTCAAGCGAGAGGTGGCAGAACTGGCAAAGTACCTGAAGGACACACCGACGGCCGCCGGGTTCAACAACATCTACTACCCCGGCGAACTGGAAGCGATCAAGACGGCGAAGCTCGAGGTAGACGGCATCGAGGTGGAAGACGCTACCTGGAACCAGCTAAAAGAGCTTGCCAACGACTACGAGGTCGCAGACAAGCTAAGGCTGGAGTAGCCAAAAACCCACGGCCAACGGTCGATTGCAAAAGCGATGAGGCGTAAGCCGAAGAAGCCCTGACGAGCGCGCTCCGCGCGGAGAACTCTAGCCGCACATGTCGGCGGCCAGGGCCACCATGACCCGGGCACCGGTGGCGAGCGACGCGACGGCGACCGACTCGTCGGTGCCGTGCTCCATTCGTAGCATCGAGTCGTCGGTCGGGTCCATGCCCACGAAGCCGTAGGTCACCGTGCCCAGCGGCCGGGTGAAGCGCGAGTCGGTGAACCCAGTCGACACCAGCGGCGCCCAGCGCAGGTCCGTCCTGTCCAGCGCTCGCTCGGTCGCGGTCCGAATTTGGGCGGCGAACCCGCTCTCGAACGGCGAGGCGTTGGACACCGCCATGTTGTCTATTTCGAAGCTGACGCCGTCCATCCCTGACAGTATTTCGGTCAACTGCTGCTCTACATAAGCCAGGTCCTGGCTGGGTAGTGCCCGGACGTCGCAGGTAATGGTCACGCGCTCCGGCACGGAGTTGGACTTGATGCCGCCGGACACCATGGTCGGCGTGATGGTGATGCGAGACAGCGCCCGCAGCACCGAGGCCAGCCGGGGCGTGTCGGTCTCGATATCGGCGATCATGGCATCGACACTGGCGGGCGACGGGGCGTGCTCGATGGCCAGGTCCGAAAGGTGCGCGAAAAGCTCGACTGAGGTGTCGCGTTCGGGTTCGTAGGCCGATATTCGCCTCACCACCTCGGCAGCCTTGACCAGCGCGTTCTCCCCCTGCCAGGGGACGGAGGCGTGGGCGCTCTCCCCCACCACGTCTATCTCCACCTGAAGTCGGCCTTTTTCGCCCACGCCCAGCAAGTAGGCCGTCGTCCCGGCGGCTGGCACCGTGGTGCCGCCGCCCTCGTTGACGGCGAACGGTGCCCAGACCTTCTCCGGGTGGTTGTCGACGAGCCAGCCCATGCCGTAGCGGCCGCCGTGCTCTTCGTCGGCAGCGGCGGCCAGGACGAGGTCGTTGCGCAGTTGGACGCCGCTCTCTTTCAACACCCGCAGGGCTATTAGCTGGCAGGCGAGTTGCGCCTTCATGTCGGCGGTACCCCTGCCATACAGTCGGCCATTTCGCACGACCGGCACGAATGGGTCGGACGTCCACTTGGACTCTTCTTCCACAGGGACGACATCGGTGTGCGACATGAACATCAGGCCGGGCTCGCCCGTGTCGCCTTTGAGCCGGGCGATCAGGTTGCCCCGGCCCGGTGCCGACTCCAGCGTTTCAGACGCAACGCCAAAGCCCGCAAGCCAGCTCGCTATGAACTCGCACGCGGCCGTTTCGTTGCCGGTCGGCATGGCACCCGTGTTCACAGTGGGTATGGCGACCAACGCGCTGGCCAGTTCCAACACCTCGGCCGGGTCCACCCTGTCCATCAGCTTTGCTATGTCGTTCAAATGCGTCTCCAATCGCGTGCCTCTTGCAGAGTTGACACACTATACAGCCGATCATAAGGTCGGCTGATGCTCAATTACTGGTTGATGAAGTCCGAGCCGTCCGCCTATTCGTTTGACGACCTCAAGGGTGAAGACGACATGACGGCGGAGTGGGACGGTGTGCGAAACTACGCCGCCCGCAACAACATGCATGCGATGAAGGTGGGAGACGGCATCCTGTTCTACCACTCCATGTCCAAGCCTCCTTCGGTAGTGGGGACAGCGACGGTGGTAAGGGAATCCTACCCCGACGACACCGCGTGGGACCCTGGCTCCGAGCACCCTGACCCCAAGAGCACGCCGGAAAAGCCGATCTGGTACATGGTGGACATTAAGGCCGAGTCCGACATGACCGAGCCGGTGTCGCTAACGCAGATTAAGGCGACCCCGGACCTGTCCGAGATGGCGCTGGTAAAGACATCCCGCCTGTCGGTCTCGCCCGTGCGAGCAGCCGAATGGAAGGCCATCCTAAAGGCAGGCAAACCTGCCAGGATTGGTTGATTGCCAAAGCGATGAGGCGTAAGCCGAAGAAGCCATGACGAGCCCGGCGGGAAGCACAAGCCTGCCCCTATTTAAATCGCCCCGGCGATAACGGCGCCCATCTCCTGCGTCGGCACGATATTGCCGCCGTCTGCTGCGATGTCCGGCGTGCGGAACCCCTCGGCCAGCGCGCCGTCTACGGCCGCTTCCACAGCGTCTGCTTCTGACGGCAGACCCAATGACAGCCGCAGCATCATGGCCATGCTGAGGATGGCGGCGATGGGGTTGGCGACCCCCTGCCCCGCAATGTCGGGGGCGCTGCCGTGGATGGGCTCGTACAGGCTGACCCGGCCGCGCTTCGCTTTAGTGCCAGGCGCACCGGCCAGGCTGGCCGAGGGCAACATGCCCATGGACCCGGTCAGCACAGACGCCTCGTCCGATAGGATGTCGCCGAACGTGTTCTCGGCGACGACCACATCGAACTGGGCCGGGTTGCGCACCATCTGCATGGCGGCGTTGTCCACCAGCATGTGGTCGAGTTCGACGTCGGGGTAGCGCTCGCCCACTTCAGTCGCGATCTCCCGCCACAGGCGACCCGTTTCCAGCACGTTGAACTTGTCTATGGACGTGACCTTGTTGCGTCGTCCCTGAGCGAGGTCGAACGCCACTTCCAGGATGCGCACAATCTCATTCTCGGTGTATCGCAGGGTGTCCACCGCGCGACGGCCAGTCGCCGTGCTCCAGCGACGCTTTGGTTTGGCGAAGTAGAGGCCGCCGGTCAGTTCGCGGACGATGACCATGTCCACATCCACCAATAGCTCGCGCCTGAGCGGGCTGGCGCCTAGCAGCGTCTCGTACGCCTTCACCGGCCGGATGTTGGCGTACAGCCCCATCTGCTTGCGCATGGCGAGGATGCCGTCCTCGGGCCTGGTTTTCGCGCGGGCGTCGTCCCACTTCGGCCCTCCGACGGCTCCGAAGAGGATGGCGTTGGCCGACTTGCAGGCAGAAATCGTCTCGTCGGGCAACGCGGTGTCGTAGTCGTCGATGGCGTTACCACCGATGGCCCCCGAGACCAGGTCGAACCCGTGGCCGAATTTGGCACCGACGGCCTCCATTACCTTGACCGCCTCGGTGGTAACCTCGGGCCCGACACCGTCGCCGGGCAGCACTGCTACTTTGAAGTTCAAGTTCTGTTGCTCCAGTTGATGAGGTTTAGATTGCGCGCCCTTATTATATTGGCGACGCTGATACGGCGCGAGGAACATCAGATGGCAAAACGGACCGAGGCAGTAGTAGTGGGCGGCGGCGTGATTGGCACGAGCATCGTCTACAACCTTGTACTAAGGGGCGTGGCGGCTCCGGTCATGCTGGAGCGCGACACGCTCGGCTCCGGGTCCACCGGGCGCTCGTCCGGGCTCATCCGCATGCACTATTCGACGTCTGTCAGCGCCGAGCTTTCGTGGAAGAGCTTCCCCTACTTTTTGCACTTCGACGAGATGGTCGGCGGCGAGAGCCCGCAGTTCATCGAGACCGGGTTCATGGCCATAGCCGGGCCGGAGGCCGCCGAGGGGCTGCACCACAACGTGGCGCTGGAACAGGCGCTGGGCATCGACACCGAGATGATCGACCTTAAAACGGCGAAAGAACTTGCCCCCGCCTTCGAGTTCTCCGACGACGAAGTGGTCGCCTGGGAGCCGCAGTCCGGCCACGGCGACCCCTCCGGCACGGCCATGGCCTACGCGGCGCGTGCTCGCGAACTGGGGGCAGACGTGGTGCTGGAATCGCCCGCTACAAAAATCGTCGTGGAGGGCGACAGGGTCGTCGCAGTCGAGACGGCGACCGAGCGCTACGAGACCGACGTTGTCGTGCTGGCCACCGGTCCGTGGTCGCCGCAGGTCTTCGCCGAACTGGGCATCGATTTGCCACTGGAGTGCACCCGGCACGAGGTGTTCCTAATTCGCCGGGACACTTCGGTGATCCCGACGCACCCTGGCGGGGTGGACGTATCGAACCTGACGTACTTCCGGCCAGAGGGAAGCGACCTGACGCTGGTGGGCAACGGCAACCGCGAGCACTCCACCGACCCCGACGGCTACAACCAGAAGCCGTCCATGGACTACCTGGAAGAGGTGTGGCTGCGCCTGGCTCGGCGCATCCCCGACATAGCCGACGGGGAGTTCTTCACCGGGTACGCCGGGCTGTACACGTCCACGCCGGACACGCACCCCATCGTCGACCGGATAGACGGCATCGACGGGTTGTATGTGGCCACCGGGTTCTCCGGCCACGGCTTCAAGCTGGCCCCCGCCATTGGCATCTGCATGGCCGAGCTAATCCTCGACGGCAAGTCGAGCTTCGTGGAGATCCACGCCCTGCGAGCGAGCCGCTTCGCCGAGGGCGACTACAACAAGCTCAGCTACGACTTCCGGGTGATTGCGTAAACGAATTTGAAGATTCGAGACCTGATAAAGTTGATCGAAGGCGATGGGTGGTTTTTAGT
>CAUZIR010000109.1:0-6012 GCA_963579815.1 Dehalococcoidia bacterium | reverse complement strand
GACGACGAACTCGACTACGGTCAGGACATCGACGACATCGTGGCGTGGATCCCGAAACTGTGCGGGCCGGAACTGGTCGACTACATCAGCGTGACGGCCGGGACCAACTACGACCTCAAGAGCGCAGCCAGCATCATCCCGTCCCAGTACTACCAGCCCGGCCAGTTCGCAGGGCTTGCGAGCCGGGTCAAGGAGGTTGCTCAGGTGCCGGTGGTCGGTTCGGGCCGCATCAAATCACCCGAGCTGGCCGACCAGCTGGTGCGAGACGGGCAGATGGACCTCGTGGGCATGGCCCGAGAACTCATCGCCGACGCCTGGCTCCCCGCCAAGGCCGAAGAGGGCAGGGCGGACGAGATTCGCCCGTGCATGGCCTGCAACCAGAGCTGCAAGGGCAGGCAAGCGCGTCGTCTGCCCATCACCTGCGTGTACAACCCTGCGGCGGGCAGAGAGGCCACCCTCGCTGTCTGGTCAGATGGGGCGTCAAGCCCGGCCCCAGATGCCGCTATTGGTAAGAGCGTACTGGTCGTTGGCGGCGGCCCCGCCGGGCTGGAGGCCGCGACCGTTGCCGCCGAGCGGGGCCACCGGGTGACTTTACTGGAACGCTCCGACCGCACTGGGGGCCAGACGAACGTTGCCGCCATGGCCCCCGGAAGGGCCGAGTGGGGCGACATCGCCCGCTACATGACAGCCCGCGCCCGCCGTGCCGGTGTCGACATCCGCACCGGCGTTGAGGCCACGGCCGAGACGGTGCTGACAGAGTCACCCGACGCCGTCGTAGTAGCCACCGGCGCGACGCCGTACGTTCCTGAGATGCCGGGTGCTGAGGGCTCGCATGTCACGACCGCGCACGATGCAATAAAGGGCGACGCACCTGTGGGCGACAGGGTCGTCGTTATCGATACACAGGGCCTGCGTGCGGGCTGCGACGCGGCCAACCACCTGGCCAAACAGGGCAAGGATGTAACGCTCGTCACCGGCATGCCCGTCATCGGCGAACACGTCCAGACGGGCACCTGGCGTCACCTCTACGAGGACCTGGTTCGGGCCGAGGTTAACCTGTCGCCCCTTACGGAGGTTGTGGCCATCGGCGAGAACTCGGTGTCCGTTAGAGATGCCGTCTATTCGCCGAAAACGTGGACGATAGAGGGCGTGGACACCGTCGTGTTCGCCGCCGGTGGGCAGGCCCGCGACGGCCTGTACCGGGAATTGCAGGGCAGGGTAGGCGAGCTACACGCCATCGGCGACTGCATGCAGCCCAGGGACGTAGAGGCCGCTGTCTACGAAGGCCACATGCTGGGACGGGCGCTCTAGCCGGACCTATCCGCCCAGGCCAGTGCCCGATCCCGGTTACCAGCGACTCCTTACCGGCCATATATGCCAGGCGATCACCGGGGTGTTGCATGGCTACCGAGCGGTTTCAAGTCGGCGTATCTCGCCGCCTCCGCCGGTCGGACTACCAGGTAGTTTCGGAAGACAAGGTGCACCCGCTCCTGGTAGCCACCGGCTTCGCATACGTGCACGTGAAAGCTCCATGGCCGCTCGGCGGGCTTGCCGAAGAAGTGGAGGTCTGGAGAGTCGTAGTTAGGCACGAACAGGTAGCCGAGTAACTCAAGTGAAACTCGGTACTTATCGACCTGCCGGATGTCTCGGACGGAGACGTTGACGTCGATGACCAGCTTGGCAGCCAGCCCCGGTACCGCTGTCGATCCGACGTGGTCGATTCGGATGGCGATGTCGCCGAGCGAGTCGCGCAGGTTGAGGGCTTCGCGCTCGAACAGAGCGGGCCATTGGGGATCGTACTCGACAATGCGTATCGCCGGATCGATTTCCTTATCTCCCATGCGCTTCATCCTAATCCCATGTCTACGGGAGCCCTCCACTGATATTTGATGCGTCCTTCACGGTCGCACATTCGCTGGCGACGTACCCGGCATTCGGGTTAGGCACAGTTGGGCCATGCATGACGCCCTGACGCGCTGGTTGACGCTGTCGGTGATTGCGGTTGTGGCACTGGGGGCCTGCGGCGGCGATGGTTCTGTGCCCGTTCCGATCTCGACCCCGACCCCGTCTCCAGAACCAGAGACGGTGGTGGTGGACGACCCGGAGCCGGTTGCTACGCCCGAATACTGCCCTCCGGCCGTTGCCGACGGGCTTCAAGACGTTGGCGGTACCCCCGCCAGCCCGTACTTCGTCAAGCACCCTGACTCACCCAACGCGACCACGCAAACGATCATGTTCCTACCCTGCGGCAGGGGTAGTGAGCGAGGGGCCGAACGCGTTTGGTCCAGGTATATGGCCGAAGGAGCGGGCCTGGAGGCATTCCGTGTGGTCATCCTCTATGGCGAGGACTTCGACCTGCTCGACGACACCCGCCGAGTGCTGGGGATCGTGCCCGAGTTATTGGCCTGCTACGGCGGCGAGCCGGGCAGCGTGCACCTGGCTGGCGTCTCCAACGGAGGTCTCATCGCCTTCTGGACCAACCCGTGAAATCGAAGTCTGAGCAGGCTCAGGCTCCCGGCCGCGGCTAAGCCTCTGGTCGGGGCTAAGCTTTTGGCCGCTCTTACGCACCCTGGCCGGGCGTTGGCATGGTCGTCAGTTCGACCGGCAGCTTCTGGCCGCCCTCGTAGACGATTTTACGCACCGGGTAGTTGATCTCTATGCCCTCGTCGGTGAATCGGGCGTGAACCTCTTTGATCAATTCGCTGGTTAGCCGGAAGCTGGAGATGCGGTCCCTGGCGCGAGCGAAGATGTAAAAGTCGATGTTCGAGTCGCCGAACGTCTTGAAGTTGACGATGGGGTCGAATTCGGCTGCATAGGCACTGTCACTGACCACCTGTCGTGACGCCGCCAGGGCGACTGCTTGCACATGTTTGAGGTCGCTGTCGTAGCTGACTCCACAATTCACCAGCACCGAGACGGCGGTGTTCGGCGTCTGGTAGTTGGTAAATATCGTGTCGGCCAGGACGGCGTTGGGAATAATCACCAGGTTGTTGTAGATGGTCCGTATCTTGGTGCTGCGCCAGCCCACTTCGGCCACGTACCCGGCGGGGCCTCCGCTCAGTTCTATGTAGTCGCCTACGTCCATCGCCCCGTCGGACATGACGTACGTACCGGCGAAGAAGTTGCTTAGCGTCGGTTGCAGCGCCAGGGCAACCGCGATACCAGTAATGCCGAGACCGCCGAGCAGCGGGCTGATGGACACGCCGAATGCGTCCAGAGCAATGAGGAAGCCGATGCCGTATACGACGATCAGCAGGATGCGCCGCACCTGGGGCAGCATCTTGTCGTCCAGCGGCGTCGCCGTCTTGGGGGCGACTACCTTCAGGTACCAATTGATCGAGAACCGCACCGCGCTGGCGGCCGCCTGCACAAGTACGATCACCACGCCTATAGTCCAGGCCTGCGTGACGCCCAGTCGCCATCCGCCGCCATCTATAGGCAGGGCGATTATGCCCAGGTAGAGGCCCAGCATGAAGACGAACAGCACCGCCGGGCCACGGGCTGCGTTGAGCATCTGCGGAACGAAGCTATCGGGCGCGCGCTGCTCCAGGTGATCGGTGATCTTCTTTAGGACGAAGCGCAGTACGAATGCGCCGACCATGAAGGCGGCAAATACACCCAGGGCGACCAGCGACTCCCAGGCGATGATCTGGTCGAAGAACCGTTCGAATGTGAGGCGATCTTCCATAGCAGGTGCGGCGCACGCGGGCCGCAAGTCAAGTATTGGCCCGCCCCTCGGCGTCGTACAAGCGGAATAGAGACGCCTTTTCTCTGTCTACGGCGACCCCTGACGGTCCGGGCTACTCGGCCGGGATCTCCATGCGGATAACCCAGCCCCGTTCAGAGACCGGCCCGCCCCTGGCCCCGCCTACCAGTCCGCCGAGCCCGCCGACGAACATCGTTTTCCCGGGGCCGACCGCCACGGCGTAAGCGAAATCCTCGGCTCTCGAGCCCATCTGCCGGGTCCACAGGGCCCGTCCATCGGCGCTGTACGCCCGGACGAAAACGTCGAACTCACCCGCCCCAGAGTAGCCCGTGAAGGCACCGTCGGTTCTACCGGTCACGTACAGGACGCCGTCGGGGCCTCGGGCAACTCCCGAGGCGACATCCCATTCGTCCGTGCCAAACTGCTCAACCCAGTCGATGTCCCCTTCGGGGTTCAGCCCGATGGCGAAGGCGTCAAGAAACCCGCCCACCCGGCTGCCAATCCCCACCACCGGGTTGGGCAAGGTGGCTCTGGTCGTGCCGACCAGAAACACGGACCCATCCGGGTCGACCGCCAGGTCAAGCGCCGTGTCGGCATCGTTGGACCCGAAGGTCCAGGTCCGTAGTTCTGTGCCATCGGGCTCGTAAATGCGCAGGTACACGTCTGCCGACCCGGCATGCTCGTTGCCCGTGGGAGTGTCAGAGAGAGGGCCAAGGGTGGAGCCGGTGATGTAGAGCCGTCCCTGCGAAACCGCCAGAGCGGTCGCGCCCATGCCCTCCCCGGAGCCAAATTGGATGACCGAGACCGACTCGAAGCCGGGCGCTATACGGGCGACGAAGTTGTCGGTGATGCCCTCGTTGGTAAAGCCCTCGAAGGAGCCGGTCGTCGAGCCGGAGACGAACACTGTCCCGTCGTCAGCCACGGCAACCGAGTCGGCCCAGTCGACCTCGGGTGTGCTGATTTGTAGTGACCACATCTCCGTTCCGTCGGGGTCGTAGGCGGCGACGTAGCCGTCTCTCCCGCTACCGCCCGGGTTCTGGCCGACCGGCCCGTCCACCCGTGCGGCGACGTACACATTGCCTGAAGAATCCACCGCAAGGTCTTCGGCGTTGTCGTCTCCGCTGGCACCGAACTGCCGGGTCCAGACCACCTCACCGTCCGCGTCGTAGCGACGCACGAACGCGTCCCTACCACCGGAGCCAGCGCCGGTCTCGATTGCTTCGGTCGTCCATCCGGCGGTATACAGAGACCCGTCCGGTCCGAGGGCGAGCGCGGTCACTCCGGTGCCGTTAGCCATTTCGTCCGACCACTCCACCCCTGACAGTCTGTTTTCATCGGCCAGGGTGGTTGCGGCGCTCGACGGCGGCTCAATACAGCCAGTGGCGGCCAGCAGTGCGATAGATAGGGCGAATAAAATAGAGACTGCGTTCCAAGCTTTGAGGGGCATAGACCGCATCATACCGGGGCAGGACCGGGCGTTCCGTTAGACACATTGGCGAGCCCATAGCCGAGCCTAGTGCCAGGCCAGGCTCGACGCATTGCCGGGGGCAGCAGCTCGCTATAAAATTGGCCCCGGGTAAGCCCCGATTGGGAGATAGCCAAGCCCAGCTTAGGAGATAACGATGGAGATGGCGACGCTCGGCAGGACCGGGCTTAAGGTGAGCCGATTGGGCGTGGGGCTGGTAGAGATCGGCTTCCAACTCAGCGAAGGTGAGGTCGACCTGGCTGGCCGGCTCCTGAACATCGCCCTGGACGGCGGCATCAATTTCTTCGACACGGCCGAGTGCTACGGCATCAGCGAAGACCTCATCGGCGCGACAATCTCTCATCGTCGAGATGATTTCATACTGGCCACAAAGGCCGGTCACCCCAGCTTCGGTACTGACGCTCCCCGGTTTACTGGGGACACGGTGCGAAAGAGTATCGAGCGCAGCCTCAAGCGCCTCAAGACCGATTACGTAGACCTGCTTCAGGTGCACGCCTACGACGTTTTCGGTGAGCCGCCCGACGACGTGGTGCAGGCCGTCATGGACGCCAAGAAAGAGGGCCTGACACGGTTCGTGGGCTACAGCCAGGAGAACGAAGAGGCCATGTGGGCCATCGAGAGCGGCATGTTCGACACGCTCCAGACAGCCTTTTCCATAATGGACCAGCGGGCCCGCCACGGCATCTTCCAGGCGGCGAAGGCGGCCAACCTGGGCATCATCGCCAAGCGACCCATCGGCAACGGCATGTGGGGCAGGGAGTTCCGCTCAGAAGACCACTACGAAGACACCGTCGCCAGGCGACTCGGTCAGCGCTCCCAG
>CAUZIR010000108.1:0-6028 GCA_963579815.1 Dehalococcoidia bacterium | reverse complement strand
AGCTTCGTGGAGATCCACGCCCCGCGAGCGAGCCGCTTCGCCGAGGGCGACTACAACAAGCTCAGCTACGACTTCCGGGTGATTGCGTAAACGAATTTGAAGATTCGAGACCTGATAAAGTTGATCGAAGGCGATGGGTGGTTTTTAGTCGCTCCCCGTGGGAGCCATCGGCAGTTCAAACACCCCTCGAAATCGGGTCGTGTGACCATTGCCGGGCATCCCAGTCACGACCTTGCACCGGGCACTCTGAACAGTGCAATGAAGCAAGCGCAGATTCCCAGGAGTCACCGATGAGGAACTACCTAATAGTTCTGGAAAAAGCCGAGCGTAATTTCTCCGCTTACGCCCCCGACCTGCCCGGTTGTGTGGCTACCGGTAAAACAAGGCACCGCGCCGAGCAGGAGATGGCTACGGCTATCCGAATGCACATCGACGGCCTTATCGAAGACGGGCTGCCGGTACCTGAACCCTCGGCGCAGGCGGAGGTCGTCTCTGTTCCCTAGGCCGGGTCCAAACGGCCAACCCGCGCTAACGCGCGACGATGTTGACCAGGCGGCCGGGGACGTAAATTACTTTTACGACGGTTTTGCCGCCCGTGTGCGCTAGCACTTTTTCGGACGCTAGCGCCAGTTCTTTGGCGGCGTCTTCGGCGATGTCGGCCGGGGCCTCGATCTTGTCCCGTACTTTGCCGTTCACCTGCACGACGAGCGTTATCACCTCGTCGGCCGCTAGCTCGGGGTCCCACTTGGGCCAGTCTTGGGAGTGGACCGAGTAGGGGTTCCCGGCGCGTTCCCACATCTCCTCCGTAATGTGGGGTGCCATCGGGGCCAACATTAGCGTGAGCCGGTCGCTGGCGGATCGCCAGGCCGCCGAAGAGATGTCGCCTTTGGCCCACGCTGCGGTCATGGCGTTGGTCAGTTCCATGAGCGCCGCCAGCGAGGTGTTGAACTTGAACGCGCCCAGGTCTTCGGCGACCTTGCGCACGGTCTTATGCACGGCCCGGTCCAGGTCCCGGACAGAGTCCGCAGACACGGGAGTCTCGTCCAGTACGCCAGCGTCGCGGGTGCTGTGGCTCCACACGCGGCCCAGCCAGCGACCCATGCCGCCTATGCCGCCGTCGTTCCAGTCGCCGCCCTGGTCCCAGGGTCCGAGGAACATGAGGTAGCAGCGGATGGCGTCGGCACCGGCCTGCGCCACGTAGTCGTCGGGCGACACCACGTTGCCGCGCGACTTGCTCATGCGCGCGCCAGCGTGGGTTATGTGGCCCTGGTTGTACAGCCGGGTGAAGGGCTCGTCGAAGGCCAACAGGCCCAGGTCACGCAATGCCCGCACGAAGAAGCGCGAGTACAGCAGGTGCATGACCGCGTGCTCTGCCCCGCCGGTGTACTGGTTGACCGGCTCCCACTGCTTAATCGCCGCCGGGTCGAACGGCCCGTCCGCGTAGTTGGGGCTGGCATAGCGCAGGTAGTACCACGACGAGTCCACGAAGGTGTCCATGGTGTCGGTCTCGCGCTTGGCCGGTCCGTCGCACAGGGGGCAGGGAACGTTGACGAAGCCCTCGTGCAGCGCCAGGGGCGACTCGCCGGTGGGGCGGAACTCGGCGTCGTCCGGCAGCAACACGGGCAGGTCGGCCTCGGGCACGGGCACGGTGCCGCACTCGTCGCAGTAGATGATGGGGATGGGCGTGCCCCAGTAGCGCTGCCGCGAAATGAGCCAGTCACGCATGCGGTAGTTGACCGTGCGTGAACCCCAGCCGTTGGCCTCGATGTGCTCGGCAATACGCTCTTTACCCTGCTCGCTGGGCAGGCCGTCGAACTCGCCGGAGTTCACCTGCGTGCCCTGTGCTGTGTAGGCGGCGTCAAGCTCGCTGCCATCCCATTCAGGCGGCGCAACCACGACTCTAATGGGCAGGTCGTAGGTTTTGGCGAACACGAAGTCGCGCTCGTCGTGCGCCGGTACGCCCATGACGATGCCGGTGCCGTAGCTGAGCAAAACGTAGTCGCCGACCAGTATGGGCACGCGCTCGCCGGTGAGCGGGTTGACGCAGTGTGCGCCTGTTGCAACGCCGGTCTTGGGCTTGTCGACGGCCAGGCGCTCAATCTCGCTCTGCTTACGGGCGCGCTCGGCGTAGGCCTCGACCTCTGAGCGCTGCTTGTCTGTCGTTATCTCTTTCACCAACGGATGCTCGGGCGCAAGCACGACGAACGTGACGCCGAAGGTGGTGTCGATGCGAGTTGTAAAGGTCTTTATCGCCTTGTCGGCGAGACCTAGATGGGAGATGTCGAACTCGATCTCCGTGCCCGTGCTGCGGCCGATCCAGTTCGTCTGCATGACGTTTATTTTGTGCGGCCAGTCGATCTTGGAGGTGTCGAGCAGCTCTTCTGCGTACCTGGTTATGCGGAAGAACCACTGGTTCAGGTCGCGCTGAATAACCTCGTCACCGCAGCGCTCGCACTTGCCGTCCACCACCTGCTCGTTGGCCAGCACGGTGTGGTCGGTGGGGCACCAGTTGGCCGGTGCGTAGGACTGGTAAGCGAGGTCATTTTTTAGGAACTGGAGGAAGAACCACTGGTTCCACTTGTAGTACTCGGGCTCGCAGGTCACTACTTCCCTGTCCCAGTCGTACACCGTGCCCATAGACCGCAGCTGGCGGCGCATGTTGGCCATGTTCGCCACGGTCCATTCGGCCGGGTGGATGCCGCGTTTTATTGCTGCGTTTTCGGCCGGGAGACCGAATGCGTCGAAGCCCATCGGGTGCATGACGTTGTACCCCTGCATGCGCTGGAAGCGAGCATGGGCGTCGGCCGGTGACATGGCATACCAGTGGCCGATATGCAGGTCGCCCGACGGGTACGGGTACATGGTCAGTTCGTACCACTTCGGTCTCGGGTCGTCGTCCAATACGCGATGCAGGCCGGACTCGGTCCAGCGAGCCTGCCACTTGGCCTCGGCGGCGGCGTGATCGTATGCGGGGGGTCTGGTAAGTGGGGTAGTCATTGGTGTGAACGGCCTATAGGTTAACTCCCGGCCGACCGGAGGCTCAAGGCCTGTGGCAACCGGTCCCCGGACGAATCTGTCAGATACTAAAATTACCGATTGTCCGGAGCCCGGCGGTTCGTTAACATTGCGACCGTCTTATGGACTCCTCTAACGAAAACGGGATGAGTACATCGGAGCAGCGCTGGGTCTACCCGTTCTCCGAGCCCGACGGTCCGGGTCGGGATTTGCTTGGCGGAAAAGGCGCGGAGCTTGCCAACCTCGCTCGCCTCGGCCTCCCGGTGCCTCCCGGCTTCACCATCACCACCGAGGCCTGCCGCCACTACCTCAGTACGGGCGAGCCCCCAGAGAGCATGTGGGCCCAAATCGACGACGCGCTGTCCCTGCTGGAACGCGAGTCGGGCCGGACCTTTGGTCACGGCGAAATCCCGTTGCTGGTCTCGGTACGCTCGGGCGCCGCCGTCTCCATGCCGGGAATGATGGACACGGTGCTAAATCTCGGCATCAACGACGAGGTGGTCGGCGCACTTGCGCACAACTACGGGCCCGGCTTCGCCCTCGATGTGCAACGGCGCTTCATGGAGATGTTCGCCGAGGTGGTGTTCGGCGTCAGTCGGGAACCAATTGAGGCCGTAAAGGCAGACTCTCTCGCGTCGGCCGGTTCCCACCGCATAGAAGAGCTAGAGCCAGCCGACGCCCGAGAGCTACTCGAACACCTGTCCTCGGTAATACAGGCCGAGGCCCTGCGGCCCATCCCATTCGACCCGCGAGACCAGTTGAAACAGGCGGTCATGGCTGTCTTCGAAAGCTGGAACACTCGCCGGGCGAAGGACTACCGGGCGCACGAAGGCATACCGGACGATCTCGGTACTGCCGTGAACATAGTGGCGATGGTCTACGGCAACGTGGACGATGAAAGCTGCTCCGGCGTGCTGTTCACGCGCGACCCGGCCACCGGGGAGAAGCGCATTTTCGGCGAGTACCTCACCCGCGCCCAGGGCGAGGACGTCGTTGCCGGGTCGGCAACGCCATTGCCGCTGGAGTCGATGGCAGAGGCCATGCCCGACGTGCATAAAGAGATTCTCGACGTGGCGGCGCGCATTGAGGCCCACTACGGGGACGCGCAGGACATAGAGTTCACCGTCGAGCGCCGCCAGTCGTTCATTTTGCAAACTCGCGAAGCTAAACGGAGCGCCCGCGCCGCCGTCCGCATTGCCGTGGAGATGTGCGACGAGGGCATCCTGTCGCGCGAGCAGGCGCTGCTCAGCGTCCCGGCGGACCAGGTGTACCAGTTGCTATTGCCCCGCCTGGACGAGACAGACGCGGCCCAGGCCAGGGACAACGGCCGCCTGCTGACTGTTGGCCTGGGCGCGTCGCCAGGGGGCGTAACCGGAGTCGTCGCCTTGAGCGCCGACGGGGCGGTCAAGCTGACAGCAGAGGGGCAACGAGTCGTACTGGTCAGGCCGGTGACGAGCGCGGAGGACGTGCACGGAATCATCGCCGCCGCCGGGGTGCTGACCGCCAGGGGAGGCGCTACCAGCCACGCAGCGGTGGTTGCCAGGGGCCTGGGAAAGCCCTGCATAGTGGGCGCCGAGTCGCTCGAAGTAAGGGCCGACCTGGGACAGGTCCGGTGCGCCGGAAAGACAGTGAAAGCGGGCGATGAGATAAGCATCGACGGTGGCACGGGCGAGGTGTTCATAGGAACTCTATCGACTGTTGAGGCTCGGGTCGGTGAAGAGCACCATCTCGCCAGGCTGCTTGGCTGGGCGGACGAGTTCCGGCGACTGGGTGTGCGGGCCAACGCCGACGCCGGGCCCGAGGCGGCGCTGTCCAGGGAGTTCGGCGCGGACGGCGTTGGCCTGTGCCGTACCGAGCACATGTTCTTCGAGCCGGAGCGGTTGGACCTCGTCAGACAGATGATCCTGGCGGCCAGTGCGTACTCCAAGTGGCCCGAGGACGAATTGAACGCCTGGCGCTACCGGCAGGTGTTAAAGGAACTGCAAGGAATCCAGTCCGACGACTTCGAGGAGATCCTCACCGCGATGGACGGCATGCCGGTCGTCATCCGCCTGCTCGACCCGCCGCTGCACGAATTCCTCCCCTCGCACGAAGAGTTGCTCGACGAACTGCACGAAATGCGGGAACAGCACGCATCGCGGCAGGACATAGCCGAACGCGAAGAGCTGCTGGCCGCTGTAGACGAGCTAAGGGAGGCGAACCCCATGCTGGGCCTGAGAGGGTGTCGGCTGGGCATCGTCCACCCGGAGATATTCAAAATGCAGGTGCTGGCGCTGACCGATGCCGTGCGGGCCCTCAAGGCCAGGGGCATGTCGCCCAGGCCAGAAGTCATGGTTCCACTGGTCTCGGACGCCGGGGAGATGAATGCCGTTCGGGCTATTTTGGAAGAGGCCCTAAGAGACGCAACTAGGCCGGGCGACGAGCCGTTCGCGCCCAGCATCGGGGCGATGATAGAGACGCCGAGGGCGGCCCTGCTGGCGGACGAGATAGCCGAGTCGGCAGAGTTCTTCAGCTTCGGCACAAACGATCTCACCCAGATGACGTTCGGGTTCAGCCGGGACGACGCCGAGGGGAAGTTTCTCGTCCGCTACCTGGAAACGGGAGTCTTACAGCGCGACCCGTTCCAAACACTCGACCAGCAAGGCGTGGGCGGGCTGGTCAAAACGGGCATGGCGGCGGCGAAAAGGTCTGGACGCGTCCTTGAAGCCGGTGTCTGCGGTGAGCACGGCGGCGACCCCGAGTCCATCGACTTTTTCGAACGAGCGGGCCTGGACTACGTAAGCTGTTCGCCATACCGGGTGCCGGTGGCCAGGCTGGCAGCGGCCCAGGCGGCGATTCGGCGAGCCTCAGGCAACTCAGAAAGCTAGCCCTTACCCGGCGCCCTCAAGGGCCTGGAACGCGCGCTCGGCGAGGCGTAGCACGTCTTCGGGCGGCGGCTCCGATTCACCGCCGTACCCTTCCAGGGCGACGCCATCGGCCAGGTCGCGCCGGGTGACCCAGCGCCAGCCGGTAT
>CAUZIR010000107.1:0-6045 GCA_963579815.1 Dehalococcoidia bacterium | reverse complement strand
CCCTGCCGATTAATGACACCCAGTACGCGCTCATAGAGATGCCGTTTTTCGGTCATTCCAACTACCTTGAAGAGACCCTGTTCGAGGTCCAGTTACTCGGCATCACCCCGCTACTGGCCCACCCCGAGCGTATCGAGGTCGTCCAGCAAAGACCGGAAATCCTGACCGACTTTGTGGAAAAAGGAATGCTTTCGCAAATAACGGCGGGCAGCTTGCTGGGCTACTTTGGCTCAAACGTGAAACGGTTCACCGAAGACCTCGTCCGCAATGAACTGGTTCACGTGATCGCTTCGGACTGCCACTTCCCCGATGGCCCCAGGTCGCCAAAGTTGTCGGCGGGCTTGGAGGCGGCCGCGGAACTGGTCGGTAAAGAAAGGGCGTCTCAGATGGTCAACGAGGTGCCCAGGGCCATAGTTGAGGGCCGCCGGTTCACGGTGCCGGAACCGGGAACGGTTCGCCCAATGCGCGCCAGGCCCTGGCTCCGCTGGTTCTAGCAGAGCCAGCTACTTCTAGTCGTCGAAATAGGTAATCGTCTTGTCCGGGGTGACCGTGACAAGCACGAACGTTTCTTCTCGTTGAGTCTTGACCGCGTACTCGTGTCCCTCGGTCTGGCCCATGTACCTGTAGGCCAGTTCAAAGAGCAGCGCGTCGGTGGCGGTCTCGGTGATCGTCGCTGTGCCCTGAACGAGTACGTAAGAGTACGGGGTCTGGCGAGAGGCGATTGACATGGCCACCCGCGCGTCGCCGCGCATGTTTCGGATCTTCACCGTTGTGGGTTCGGCGAGCACAACGTACGATTTCCCGTCCCACGAGTACCACACCGGGGCCACGTGTGGCGCTCCGTCGGGCATGAGCGTTACCAGGTCGGCCAGGTGAGGCTCCGCCAGGAACGCCGCTATCTTTTTGCTTTCGTCCATTTTTGCCCTCTGCTAGTGGTCAGAATAGGTTTGGCTGGTTGCCGTCTCCGCCCTTTTCAGAGACTGGCTTTTCGGCGACAGGTGCCCGTTCGACGGCGGCCTCCAGTTCGATATCTGGGAGCGCCTCCCCGGCTAGCGCTTGTACCTCGTTTGCTACCTCCTCGGCGGTTCGGGTGCCGTCCACCACTCGCCACCGTTCGGGTTCCTCGGCCGCCAGTGCGAGGTAGCCGTCGTGGACGCGCGCGTGGAAGGCCGCGCCCTCCTCTTCGAACCGGCGCATGCCTTCCGGGTCGGCTCGCGTGTTCGCCGACTGCGAGTCGTCCGAGACGGGGCCGACACGCCCCAACGCCACTTCTGGAGGTACGTCGATGAGGAGCGTGAGGTCGGGTACGGCCCCGTCGATAGCGATGGCGTTCAGCCTGTCGACCATCTCCACTTCGAGGCCCCGGCCGTAGCCCTGGTAGGCCACGGTGGAGTCAACGTATCTGTCGCAGATGACCACGGCGTCGGGCCGGTTGAGGGCGGGCATTATCAACTCTGTGACGAGCTGGGCCCTGGCCGCGAGGAACATAAGTAGCTCGGAAACGGGTGCGAGCGTCTCCGATTCGGGCCGCTCGGCCTTTAGCCAATCGCGAAGATAGGCACCGAGGCTGGTGCTGCCCGGCTCTTGCAGTGCCACGACATCATAGCCGCGTTCCGATAGGTGTCTTTCCAGCAACGCGGCTTGGGTGGACTTGCCCGAGCCGTCGCCGCCCTCGAAGGTGATTAGGACCGACATGGCCGGCTCCTGTATTCGCAAAGCTGATTAACGATAGATGACCACCTTGCGCCGAGGGTCGCGCCCGGTGCTGGTCGATGACAGGCCGTACTGGTCGGCGATAGCGTGCTGCAAGTGCCGGACGTAGGCGCCCTGGGGCGTTAGCTCGATCTCGTCCTTGTCGCCAACCCTGACTTTTTCTATCGCCTGCTCCGCTTCGGACAACGCACTGACCACTGCGGTGCTCTCCTGTGACTGGCCGTTCTGCCGGGCGATGGCTTTTATGAACTGCTCGATCTGGGCCAGCGTGTTGCGGCGCAGTACATAAACAGGCTTGCCCTGCTGCTCTGCCGAGCGCAGCGCGGCCGTACGCCGCCTGTAGTAGTTCTTGGTGGTCAAAAGCAAGTCGGCGGCCTTGATGTCGTTCACCACGTCAATGGCCAGTCCTGCCGAAGCGACTACCTGTTGCAGCCTGCCCTTGTTCACCCCGTAGGGCATTATTCGCGTCGTTCGCTCGGGTGCTGCGGGAATGAGGTCCGTGTCAGCGCCCGGGTCGGAAACTGGATCGCCCGAGACCCCGTTGTCAGAGTCACTCTTGGCCGGTAAGTCAGCCACCGGGCGATCGAGCAGTGACCGCCCCTGTCGTTGTCTGGCACCGTCGAATCTGGGAACCGCACGAGCTGGCCGACTGCGAGCGACGTTGCCTTCGTCGTCCAGCGTCCGGATTTCTGGAGGCGCGTCGGACCCGCGCAGCATCTGGTCTACCACCGCCGCAACGTCGTCGTGCACGGCCACGGTTGTCCAGTCCTGAATTTCGACAAGAACGTCGAAGGTGGGGGGCGCCCGTCGTTCGGAGACGGTCTTTTGCGTTCGTCGTCTACGTGCCTCGTCGTCTCCCAGGGTGACGGTGTGGATGCCGCCGATCAGGTCCGACAGCGTCGGGTTACGAACCAGGTTTTCCAGGGTGTTGCCGTGGGCGGTGGCCACCAGCTGGACGCCCCTCTCGGCGATGG
The DNA here is from genome assembly GCA_963579815.1 of Dehalococcoidia bacterium. Classification (GTDB taxonomy): domain Bacteria; phylum Chloroflexota; class Dehalococcoidia; order Lucifugimonadales; family UBA2962; genus CAUZIR01. The sequence continues at coordinate 3,358 of CAUZIR010000107.1, read as the reverse complement.
TCCGGGCGGCGTTGGCCTCTAGCTCGGTGCCGATCTCGTCGATGACGATGACCTGGGGCATGTGGTTTTCCACCGCCTCGATCATTACGGCGTGCTGACGAGCCGGGCTGGCCACCTGCATGCGCCTGGCCGTGCCGATGCTGGGGTGGGGAATGTCCCCGTCCCCCGCAATTTCGTTTGACGTGTCCACGATGACCACCCGCTTACGGGCGGAGTCGGCCAGCACCCGTGCCACTTCGCGAAGCATGGTCGTCTTACCCACGCCGGGGCGCCCGAGCAGGAGCGCGCTCTTGCCGGTGAGGACAAGGTCTTCGATTATGCGGATGGTGCCGAACACCGATCGGCCCACTCTGAGCGTTAGGCCAACGACCCGGCCACGCCTGTTGCGGATGGCCGATATGCGGTGCAGAGTCCGCTCGATGCCCGCCCGGTTGTCCTCACCGAACTCGCCAATGCGGTCGGTGACGTGGGCGATATCGGCCTCGGATATCTCGCGTTCGCCCAGGGCGACAACGTCATCCACTAGCCGTGCTTCAGGCACGCGACCCAGGTCCATTACGACCTCCAGCAGGCCGGAGAGGTCGCCGTGCGTCGCCAGGGCATCTTGAATGCGCTCGGGCAGTACCGATACCAGGACGTCGAGGTCCGACGCTACCCGGCTTTCCATTTCGTCTGGTTCAGGGAGAGACAACGTTGTAGGCTCCGACCTCCTTAAGAATTTTCTCTGTCGCTCGGGCCGCTCTCACGTGCACCTGCAACTCGGCCTCAATGTTCAGGCCTGCGTCTACGGCGGAGTGGTGGACGGCCGTTTCGTATTCGGACACCAATAAATTTACCGCTTTACCAGCCGAAATTCTCGATAGGCCGAATTGCAGCAACGCTGACGCGTCTTGGGCCGTCCGTTCCGGGTGCAACATAACGGCGATTTCGGCAGCGCCGAACCGCCTGACCACCCGGAGCCAACCCATGATGCTCGGGTTTGGTGGCTCGGCCTCCAGTACGTACTCTGACATTCGCCCGGATACAGCCCATCGGGAGGCCGCCCACTGGTCGTGGGTCATCCCTTCCAGCGCCCGCACCTCCGACGGTGTGCATGCGCTGTACAAACGAAACAGCCCGTGTTCGTCGGCCGGAGTCTTTACCCGGACCCCGGTGGGCAGGTCTTTCGGTTTTCCCTTTCCGACACCTCGTTTGGCACCCCGGAAAAGGGTTTCACCACGTGAGGGGAACAGGCCCGCTCGCCGCAGTTCGTCGCCGAGCGGGTCTGACAATAGAGTACGTGCGGAGACCTGTGTCGCCCCCCTGGCATAGGCGGCCTGGCACACGCCGTTAACCAGTTCGACGACGGTCTCTGCGGTACCGGAGCGTGCTTGCAGTCGGCTCAGTTCCCAACTGTTGGGCCCGGAATTCCGGGTTGCCACCGCCAGTGAGTCGATGCTTAGTCCATTGGAACTGCGCATCGCCAGCACACGCTTGGACCGCGACAGCGCCCGGAACGACTCGCCAGTCAGCCCAACAAGAGAGGGCAGTGTGCCGCTAAGTGAGGCGCGGGTGAAGACTCTGTTTTGCAAGCCGACGCGACCCATCGCAAGGCAGCGGGGCAGGTCGGTCGGCTGAAGGGCCCGAATCACGGGGCGATTATGGGGTCGCTACCCCGAACCCTCCGCCATGTCTGCGAAGAGCCGGTGCATGCGGGAGTCGCCCGTCAGTTCCGGGTGGAAGGCCGTTGCCAACAGCGCCCCCTGGCGCACAGCCACTGGGCGCCCGTCATCCAGTTTCGAAATCACCTCGACGTCCGGCCCCATCTCATCGACCACCGGCGCTCGTATGAACACCGCCCGGAACGGGGTTTCGTCCAGCCCGGTAACGCTCAGGTCTGCCTCGAAGCTGTCTACCTGCCTGCCAAAGGCATTGCGGGACACCTCTATGTCCATCAGCTTCAGCGGGTCTGGCCGCCGATCCGAGAGGCTTTTCGCCATGACGATCATTCCGGCGCAGGTGCCCCAAATGGGTAGCCCGTCACCGGCGGCCTTTTCCAGAACGGACCGGAAGCCGTATATGTCGATTAGCTGGACAATGGTCGTGCTCTCACCACCGGGGATGATGAGCCCGTCAATTCCGTCTAGCTGATGGGGCAGGCGAACTTCAGGAGCATCAACACCGACGCTTTCGAGTGCGTGTTGATGCTCAATGAAGTCGCCCTGCACTGCTAGGACTCCGATTGTGGTCATAGGGCCGCTTGTCGGCCCCTAATGCCCTCTGGCGCGCTACCAGCCACGTGTGGCCAGCTGCTCTTCGACGGGCATCGTGCGAACGTCCAGCCCTGGCATGGCGTCGCCAAGTCCCGTGGAAACCTCGGCGATGATGTCGGCGTCCATGAAGTGGGTCGTCGCCTTGACGATGGCGTTGGCAACCAGCGAGGGCTGGGAGGACTTGAAGATGCCGGAGCCGACGAATACGCCCTCGACGCCGAGCTGCATCATGAGCGCCGCGTCCGCCGGGGTGGCGATTCCGCCTGCTGCAAAATTCACTACCGGGAGCTTGCCGGTCGTGTGAATTTCCTGCACCAGATCGAACGGAGCTTTCAGGTCCCGCGCGGTGGCCATTAGCTCGGCCTCGTCCATGCCCTGGATTCGACGAATTTCGCCCAGGACCGTGCGGGCGTGCCTGACGGCCTCGACAATGTTGCCGGTGCCCGCCTCGCCCTTGGTGCGAATCATGGCAGCGCCCTCGCCGATGCGCCGCAGAGCCTCACCCAGATCGCGGCAACCGCATACGAACGGGACGCTGAACTGGTGTTTGTCGGTGTGGTTGTTTTCGTCTGCCGGGGTAAGTACCTCGGACTCGTCTATGTAATCGACGCCCAGCGACTCGAGCACCTGGGCCTCGACGAAGTGGCCGATACGGGACTTGGCCATGACCGGGATCGTGACGGCGTCGATTATCCCTCTGATCATAGTCGGGTCGGACATCCGAGCCACGCCGCCGTCCTTGCGGATGTCGGAGGGGACGCGCTCGAGCGCCATGACCGCGACGGCCCCGGCGTCCTCGGCTATTTTGGCCTGATCTGGAGTGACCACGTCCATAATGACGCCGCCCTTGAGCATCTGGGCCAGGCCGCTCTTAACGCGCCATGTGGCTGTCTGCGTAGAGCCCGCTTCTGTCTTGGTGTCGATAGCCATAGTTTTCTCTCCCCGTGCTGCTTTGCTTGCCGCCCGGCAAGCTTTAGGCAGTAGGTATGATGACTCCGGTTAATGGCTCCACGCAAGGGCCAGTTTTGTACAATCGTGGGGTACCAATTACGCAAGCCCTAGTTCCGTCGCTTCTGAAAGGAGCCCTGAATTGCAGTCTCCGTTCG
>CAUZIR010000106.1:0-6053 GCA_963579815.1 Dehalococcoidia bacterium | reverse complement strand
CCATTCCCCCCGACTTCGTAGAGCCCGGCATGGGCGTAAAAGCCGAACAGGCGCCGGACTACGCAGACGCCGTCACCGTTACCTGGCTTAAGGGTAGGCCCATCGCCATAGACGGCAAAGAGATGGGTCTCGTAAATGCGTTTGACGAGGCCAACCGGCTCGGCGGCAGACACGCCGTCGGCATCGGCACCCATACGGTCGAAAACAGGTTCGTGGGCGTGAAGTCCAGGGGCATATACGAAGCACCGGGCATGGAACTGCTGGGGCAGTCCTACGAGTACCTGCTGCAAATGGTGCTCGACCGCCGGGCCCGCCTGCTTTACCAGCACCTGTCCCAGACCATCTCCACGCAGATATACGAAGGCTACTGGCTCGACCTCGCGACTACCTCTGCGCTCGCTGCATTGGAGCCGATGACGCAGCTGGCCTCCGGGACCATTACCGTGCGGCTGTACAAAGGCACCGTGTCGTTCGAGTCGGTCGAAGACGTGGCCAACTCCTTGTACACCGACGACTCCTCTATGGAGGCCGAGGGCGACTACGACCACCTCGACGCCGAGGGGTTCCTGCGCATTCATGGAGTCGCCGCCAAGAGCTTCGGTACCAGACAGTTCCCCAGTACCGGCCGGTAGGGGCATGACGGCGTCCGCAGACACCAGGGCGCAGATCGTTGCACTGGTGCGCGACTTTGCCCGCCGGGACGTGGAGCCGGTAGCCGCCGAGCTAGAACCAGACGACACCTACCCGGCCGAACTGGTCGATCGCATGGCCGACCTCGGGCTCTTCGGTATAACCATCCCGGAGCAATACGGCGGCCTTGGTCTCGACCACACGACGTTTGCGATCATCTTTGAAGAGCTGGCAAAAGTCTGGATGAGCCTGACCGGGCCCATTGGCACGCACCACGTCATGGCCCAGGTCATCGCCGAGTCCGGCACCCCAGAGCAACGCGAGCGCTGGCTACCCCGTATGGCGGCAGGTGAGCTACGAGGCGGCCTCGCCCTCACCGAGCCGGGCGGCGGCAGCGATGTCAAGGCGCTTCAGACCATAGCCAGGCGAGACGGGGACCACTACGTCATTACCGGCTCAAAGCTGTTCATCACCAACGCAGCCAACGGCGGCGGCTTCGCGGTGCTGACCAAGACCGACCCCGACGCCGACCCCGTGCACCGGGGTATGAGCTGCTTCATCGTCGAAAAGCCGACCGAGGGCTTCTCCGTCGGTCGCAAGCTCGACAAGCTTGGCTACAGGGGAGTCGATACCTCCGAGCTAATTTTTGACCAGGCCAGGGTGCCAGTAGCCAATCTTGTTGGCGGCGAAGAGGGCAGGGGATTCGGGCAGGTCATGTCCGCGTTGGAGAGCGGCCGCATAAACGTCGCAGCCCGCGCGGTGGGCGTGGCCCAGGCGGCCTTCGATGCGTCGGCGCGTTACGCTAAGCAGCGTCACACGTTCGGGCGACCCATCGCCGAGCACCAGGCCATCCAGCTAACACTGGCCGACATGGGCACCAAGATACATGCGGCTCGGCTGATGACTCATAACGCAGCAGAGATAAAAGACAGGGGCGAAAGGGCCGACCTCGAGTCCGGTATGGCCAAGTACTTCGCGTCCGAAACCTGCGCCCAGGTGACCATGGACGCCATGCGCGTGCACGGCGGCTACGGCTACATCAAGGACCTGCCCATTGAGCGCTACTACCGGGATGCCCCTCTCATGATCATCGGCGAGGGCACCAACGAGATTCTCAAGTTGCTCATCGCCAGGCGCCTGTTGGACGGGTATAAGCTATAAAGAGAAACGGGCACGCAAGCGCGCAAGCGGTCTAACTAGGCACAGGTGGTGATTTCGTGACAGAGGGAAGAATATTCGACCGAAGGGATTCGTACGGGGGATATTTCGAAGACTTCACCCCCGGCGACACCTATCGCCACTGGCCCGGCAAGACCATCACCGAGGCCGACAACCACATATTCACGCTGCTCACCATGAACACCAACCCGCTTCATATTGACGAGCACTACATGTCCGAGCACCAGCACGGGAAAATCTTGGTGGTTGGACCGCTGGTCTTGAGCCTGGTCGTCGGAATGAGCGTACCGGATACGTCCGGCAAGGCGGTGGCGAACCTGGAGTACGAGTCGATCAAGCACACCGCGCCGGTGTTCCAAGGTGACACCCTCTACGCCGAGAGCGTGATACTGGAAACCACGCCAACCCGGAGCCGAAACGACCGGGGAATTATTTACATGGAGTCCCGGGGCTACAACCAGAGGGACGAGATCGTCCTCACGTTGCGGCGCCGCTTTCTCGTGCCCAAAAGGCCCGCCCCAGACCCTGAAGGGTCCACTGGGGATTAGGGAGCAGGCAAGACGATGATGAAGAACGGCCCGTCCGACTTCACCGTTTCGATCCACTATGATCGGCGACTATATGAACACGACATCGCCGGGTCGATAGCGCACGCACGCATGCTTGGCCGGCAGGGCATCATCAGCGACGACGAGGTCGCCCAGATCGTCTCTGGCCTGAGTGAGATTCGGGACCAGATAGCCGCCGGTGAGTTCCCGTGGAGGTCGGAGTACGAAGACCTGCACATGAACATTGAGCGACGGCTGGCCGACAAAATCGGCGACGCAGCGGGCAAGCTGCACACGGCCAGGTCCCGGAACGACCAGATAGCCCTGGACATGCGGATGTTCGCCCGAGAATCTGCGGCACGGATACTCGGCTCGCTGCATGCGTTCCGGGAGATCATCGTGGACCTGGCGGAGACCCATGCAGATGTCGTCCTGCCCGGATATACCCACCTGCAAAGAGGACAGCCGGTGCTGTTCGCTCATCACCTGTTGGCCTACTTCGAGATGCTCGGCAGGGACGTTCAACGCTTTCAGCAGGCCGCCGACCGGGCCGACGTAATGCCGATGGGCAGCGGGGCGATGGCGGGCTCGCCATACCCGCTCGACCGGCACTCGGTGGCGAAAGAACTGGGCTTCAGCCGAATATCGGCCAACAGCATGGACGCCGTCTCCGACCGGGACTTCGTTTTGGACATGCTGGCCGCTTCGGCCACCTGCATGATGCACCTGTCCCGGCTGAGCGAGGAGCTAATCGTGTGGTCGTCCGACGAGTTCGGCTTCATCCGGTTGGCCGACGACTACACCACCGGTAGCTCCATGATGCCCCAGAAGCGCAACCCGGATTACGCCGAACTGACCAGGGGCAGGACGGGCCGGGTGTACGGAAACCTGATGGCTCTTCTAACGACCCTGAAGGGCCTGCCGCTGACGTATAACCGGGACCTGCAAGAGGACAAAGAGGGCGTGTTCGACAGCGTCGATACGCTTCTTGCGTGCTTGGAAGTCTGCGCCGACATGATCGCGACCATGACCGTCAATCGCCAGGCAATGCGGGCCGCCGCCGACTCGGGCGACCTGCTGGCCACCGACTACGCAGACTATCTCGTGGGCAAAGGCATGCCCTTCAGGGAGGCGCACGGCGTCCTGGCGTGGATCGCCAAAGAGACGAGCGCGTCGGGTACGTCGATCAAAGACCTGACGATCGATGAACTGAAAAAGTACTCCGAGCTATTCGACGACGACGTGCTCGCCATTAACGCCGACTCGGCGATAGACGCCCGCGACGTCGAGGGCGGCACGGCTCGCAAGCGCGTGGCGTCGGCGATAGCTGCCGCACGAAGCGCCGTCGCGACCGAAATAGAGCAGTCCGTGGCCGCTGCCGACGACGCAGTGGCCAAAGAGATAGACGCCTACATAGACCGCTTCCGGTCGATGGCTTCCCGAAGCCGGTCGGCCTCGGACTAGGCATGGGCGCGATAAAGGTCGCGCCCTCGGTGCTGTCGGCCGACTTCGGCCGCCTGGGTGAGCAGATAGCCGAGGCCGCCGAGGGCGGGGCCGACTGGATTCACCTCGACGTTATGGACGGCCACTTTGTGCCCAACCTCACGTTCGGTGCCCCGGTAATCGCGGCCGTGCGGCGCTTTACAAACGTTCCGTTTGATGTGCACGTCATGGCCGCCAACCCGGATGTGCTGATACCGGCATTGGCGGACGCGGGGGCGGACTACATAACCGTCCACGCCGAGGCCGTCACCGACCTGTCGCAAACGGTCGGGCTCATCAGATCCGCCGGAGTGAAACCCGGCGTCGCCATCAGCCCCGACACTCCGGTGTCGGTCTTGGACGAAGTGCTGGGGGACCTGGATTTGGTAGTGGTTATGAGCGTGTACCCAGGCTTCGGCGGCCAGTCGTTCATTTCTGGAGCCCTGGGCAAAATCCGGCAAATCAGGAACCGATTAGACGCGATGGACTCGACGGCCGAACTCGAGGTCGATGGCGGCATATCGGCCGCCAACTCGGGCGAGGTGGCGTGCGCAGGCGCGTCGGTTCTGGTGGCGGGCTCGGCCGTCTACGGCGCACCCGACGGTGTCGCCGCCGCCATCGCCGCCATCAAGGCGACCGCCAGCTAGGCGGACCGAGAGTCTAGGCCAGCGCCCGACCCGCCGCCACGATGGTCGCGTCTATGTCCTCGTCGGTATGCGCCGCCGACACGAACATCGCCTCGAACGCCGAGGGCGGAAGGTACACACCCTCGTCTAGCATGCGATGGAAGAACGTGGCGAAAGCAGCCTTGTCCGAAAGCGACACCTCTGCCCAGGACGTCACAGGTCCGGGGTTGAAAAACAGGGTCATCATCGAGCCGACCCTGTTGATGGTTAGGGGCACCTCGGCAGCATTGAACACCGCTTCCAGACCTGCCTGTAGCCGCGCGCCCTTCTCGTCCAGTTTCTCGTAAAATCCTGCCTCCCCGGTGGCACTGATGGTAGCGGCACCGGCCGCCATTGCCACGGGGTTGCCGGACAGCGTCCCGGCCTGGTACATCGGCCCCAGCGGCGACACCGTCTCCATAATCTCCGCTCGGGCGCCGTAGGCGCCGACGGGCATACCGCCGCCGACGATCTTGCCGAGGCAGGTGATGTCGGGCTCAACGCCGTAAATCGACTGGGCCCCACCTTGGGCAACCCGGAACCCGGTAATCACCTCGTCGAACACCAGCAGTGCACCGGCGCTCCGTGTGACTTCTTGCAGCCCTTCGAGGAAGCCCGGCTGCGGGGGCACCGTACCCATGTTGCCCGCCACCGGTTCGACGATGACGCAGGCGATCTCGCCGGGATTGGCGTCCAGCAAAACACGTACCGAGTCAAGGTCGTTGTAGTCAGCCAATAGCGTGTCACGTGCGAACGATGCGGTCACGCCCGCGCTGTCGGGCACGCCGTGCGTGGCCAGGCCCGAGCCCGCCGAAACGAGCAGGGCATCGGAATGGCCGTGGTAGCCGCCGACAAACTTGATGATCTTGTCCCTGCCGGTGAACGCGCGTGCCAGGCGTAGGACGCTCATCCCGGCCTCGGTACCCGAACTGACGAACCGCACCCGGTCCATTGACGGGTAGGCCGCAATGACCAGCTCTGCGACTTTGTTTTCGGCCTCAGTCGGAGCCCCGAAACTGGTCCCGTTCTGGGCGGCTTCGTTAATTGCTGCGACGACGTCGGCGGGGGCGTGGCCGAGCACCAGCGGTCCCCACGAGCACACGTAGTCGATGTACTCGTGGCCATCGGCGTCCCAGACGCGGGACCCGGCGCCCCTGGCGAGAAACAGCGGGTCCCCGCCCACACCGCTCCACGACCGGGCGGGGCTGTTGACCCCGCCTGGCATCAGGCGTAGGGCATCATCAAAGAGGCTCTTGGACCGTTCATTTCTCAAGGACACGTCTCCGCGTACGAATTGGATACTGCGTAAAAGGGATTCTTATTTCGAATGTATTGGGCCGCACATCTGGTGACGCGCTGGCCGGTGGGAGGATATACGATTGAGGCCCCGCAAGGCGAGTACGCTCGGCTTTAGGCGGTCTTTGCGGAAGGCGAGAAAGCACAGCACACCATTGAAGATACTAGGAATTGAAACCTCGTGCGATGAGACGGCGGCCGCAGTGGTTGAGTCGGGTCGGGTTTTGCACTCGAACGTGGTCGCCTCGCAGGT
>CAUZIR010000105.1:0-6085 GCA_963579815.1 Dehalococcoidia bacterium | reverse complement strand
GGTGTTTCGGCCGATGGGCCGCAGCAATTTCCGTGAAACAACGTGAGTGGTCATGTAGTCAATACGTCCGGGAGGGCCCCTTGCGATTCATCCCGAGTTAAGCTCATATTTTAACACAGGGTGCAAGGGCTACAAACGCCTATGTTGTGCGGTTTACGAGGTTTCTGGTGAGGTTTGTTTTTGGGGGGAATTCGAGGAAAACAAAAAGGCCCGCGACCGTTATGGCCGCGGGCCTAAATTAGCTCCCTTTAGGGGGTGCTCAGGAGGTCTTTATCGCTCTATCCAAGTGTTGATGTAGAACGGAATGGCCTTGACCTCGAAGCCCTTCAGCTCGTTCGTATGAGGAACGATCGGGAAGAACTGGCCGAGAGACAGGGATGTGACCTTCTGCCAGCGCTGCGTCTGGATCTCCTCAACGATTTCGAAGCGCTTACCGGCGTCGGTTTCGCGGACGAACTCGAGCTGAAGGTTGATCAGGTCCTCATCACGGATGATGAAGTCGAGCGTCCCGGAGATCAGGTGGTCCTGAATCGGGTTGCCGCAGCACCAGTGAGAGTACCAGTCGGTTGCCAGGGAGTAGGAGTCGGTGTTACCGAACATGGAGGTAACCGTTGCCCAGTCAAGAGCAGGCATCTCTACGAGGTAGCCGATCTCTTCCATGACGGACTTCAGGACCGGACCCAGAGGGGTGATGGTGCCGTAGTCTGTCGGGTTGAGGATAACGGCCGTCTCGCCGGCGTAGTCCGACTCACCCAGAAGCTGCTGGGCCAGCGCCATGTTGTTGACGTCGTAGCCGATGGTCACTTCAGAGCCATCGGAGAGCTCAATACCGAAACGATGTCCGATATCGGTCTCAAGCGGGGTGCCGCAGTAGTACAGCGCCGGGCAGGTGATCCAAAGATCGTTCGGGCCGAGGGCAAACATGAAGTCCTCGACGTCGATGCCGGTCTGCAGGGCCTGGCGGCCCTTCAGGTAGCTGAACGGGGGAATCTGCGGGTTCAGGTAAACGTTCGAGCGGTTACCGGGCTTGTAGAGAGCGACGCCCATGTCGGGGTCATCGGTCAGGCGCGCGAAGAAGTCAAACGCGGCACCGTCGACGACATCCCACTCACCGGTCTCAAGACCAGCAATTTTCGTCTCTTCGTCCGGGATCTCAAGGAACGTTATCGAGTCCAGGTAGGCGATGTTCTCGCCGGCGTATGCACCAGGGGTGCTCGCCTCAGACCTGGCGCTGTAGTCATCGAAGCGCTCAAGTACGACCTTGTCGCCCTGGAGCCATTCAACGAACTTGTACGCACCGGTGCCGATGTTCTCAGGAACGGGCTCGGTGAATGGGGTAGCAGCAACGGATGCAGGCTGCATCGGCATTAGCCCGTGAGGGATACCGAGGATGAAGATGACTGCGCCGAGGGGCTCGTCGAATGCCCACGAGAACGTGAGGTCATCGATTGCCTGAAGGGCATCGTCATCGGTGAACCGGCGAACAATGCCAGCCGCCGGTGTACCGGCGTCACGCCAGCGCTTGATAGAAGCGATAGCGTCTGCTGAATTGAACGTATCACCATTGTGCAACGTTACATCGGACCGCAGTGTGAACACGTACTCGGTGCCATCGGCGTTCGTGGAGAACGACTCGGCGACGCGGGGCTGCGCTTCGAGGTTACCATCCCAACCATACAGACCCTCATAGATCTGCGTTCCTACGGCGTTAACGACGTAGAAAAGCGAGAAGACCGGGTCCAAGGTGCTGATGGAGCCCTGAGAAACGACTCTCAGATCCCCACCAAACACCGGGCCGCCGGTGCCCTGGTCGGGGGTCGGAGTAGCGACGAGGATCTTCTCGGTCTCAACCACTATCTCTTCGTAGACCGTCTCACCGGCTACCTCGACAATCTTCTCTACTTCGACGATCTCAGTAACCGTTTCACCGGCCACCTCGACTTCGACGATCTTAGTAACCGTTTCACCGGCTACCTCGACTTCGACGATCTTAGTAACCGTTTCACCGGCTACCTCGACAATCTTCTCAACTTCCACAATTTCGGGATCGCTGGAGCAAGCTGCTGCAGCGACCGCGATGAGTGCGGAAAGGACGAAAGGTATCGCCAAACGTCTCATATTATCCTCCGTACCTAAATTCCATCCGATGCCTGTACCTCGGCCCACGTGGGCGAGCAACACATACATACGGCGGCACGCCTTGTGCCTTACGACCGACGTACGATACATGCCGATAATTTTGTTGTCAACTCCGTGCGGCCCGATGTAGAGCGCCGCACGGGCCACCGCGCCATCGGCTTCCGAGGCTTTTTGGCAGGTCGGCCGAGCGCGACGGTTTCAGAGGAGGGGCAGGGTTCAGGCGCGCGACCTTACTATCCTATGTCCGGCCGTACTAGCGTTCACCGGTGTGACTGCTACTGGCCCTGTACAATCTGGGCCTGTTTAGTTAGCTCACGAATCGGAGTTTACGCATGGCCTGGATTGACGCTCACGTTCACATCTGGACGCAGGACACCACCGTTTACACAAGGAGGGACCGCTACCCTATTCCCGGTGGTACTGACGTTGGCAAGATAGAGGCCAATCCGCCCGACTTCCCTCCTGAGACGTTGCTGTCTATTGCCCGGCCGTTCGACGTGGACCGCATTGGACTGGTGCAGATGTCGTTCTATGGCACCGATAACAGTTACATGATCGATACGATTAAGCGCTGGCCCGATACTTTCCGGGCGTACGGGTATGTGGACCCGGAGTCGGAAGGCGTGGGTGACCAGATAGCCGCGCTGCTTACCCAGGGGATTACGGGCTTCCGCGTTGTGCCGGAGGACGCGGTTGTCAAGACCTGGCTACAAACGGCGGGCTATGACGCCATGTTCGCCGCGGCCTCGGAGACGGGGCAGGCGATTTCGTGCCTGGTCAATGCCGACGCGTTTGCCGAGATAGACCGCATGTGTGGGGTTCACCCCGGTGCCACGGTAGTGATAGATCACCTGGGCCGCATAGGTGCCGGGGGGACGATACGAGAGAGCGACGTGGACGCGCTGTGTGCGCTGGCGGGGCACGAAAACGTTTACGTGAAGGTGTCGGCGTTTTACGCGCTGGGTAACGAGCGGCGGACTCATGAGGATCTCATACCCTTTATACGGCGGGTGTACGACGCATATGGCCCCGACAGGCTGATGTGGGCCAGCGATGCACCTCCGGCACTTATAACGGAGAGCTACGAAGAGCAGATTTCGCTGGTGCGGGACCGGATTGACTTCCTGTCTGGCAGCGACCGCGACAAGCTGATGCGAGAGACTGCAGAGCGGATCATCTTTTTCCAGTAAGGCCTCTAGCCTGAGGCCCACTAGGCAGAGACCCCTAGCCTGAGACCCGGTACACGCTTTCCATGTTTATGCCGGTGACCACCCTTATATAGCCGCTGAGCATGTCGTCGACTTCTGGGTCGCCTGTGTCGACGAGCAGTGGGCGGCCACGCAGGGCGGCCAGCTTGGTTGTGGTGGCGACGACGACGATGGCGTCTTTTCCCGCGTCTCGGATGACTGCGGGGCTGATTTGCTGGTTGCCTCTACCGAATATGTGGCCCTGGCCGCCTATGGGGGTAACGACGATGCTCGTGTGCCCCGCGTTGTCCGCCACTGCCTGTGCGACAACGGTGGACGTGACGTCACGGGCGATGATTTCACCGTCCTTATATAGATCGACGCCAAGCAGGGTTTTTTCCACCCCCAACTCTCGGCCTATGGCCCTGAGAGTGGTGCCGGGGCCGAGTACGTAAAGGTGGCCTGACTCGACCCGTCTGGCCATTTCGCGTGCAACTGCCATTGCGGCCGACTCGTCGCTGGGCTCGCTACCCGATTTCGCACCCTGTATGAGGTGTCTTTCATAGGGCACGCGCATGTACCCGTATAAGGAGGCCGAGACGGAACCCTGCCGGAACGCGTCTTCGTCGATGTCCATTACTTCCATTTCGCGCAGAGGAAGATCCGGGTTGGACAGGAACTTTTCTACAAGGTTCGCAGCAGCCCTGGGGTTGGTGGCGTAAACGGCGGAATGCATTTTCACGCCGGCGGGTATGCCGACCACCGGGACGGCGTCACCGACGGCGCTGTAGATGTCGCGGGCCGTGCCGTCTCCACCTGCGAACAGGATGAGATCTACACCGGCCGTCAACATGGCTTCGGCCGCGCGTCGGGTGTCGCTGGCGCTGGTCTCGTCGGCCCTATCGCCCCCGCCGGCGCCCCCGACCGCGATTGGCCGGAAACCGGATTCGATGGCTTCGTCTTCGCCCATGCTGCCCGGCGCGGCAAGCAGTTCAACGCCGTCGCCCGTCGTCTTGAATAGCTGGCTCAAGGCGGTGACGGCTCGACCGGCCGACTCGGGCACGCCGCCCAGGCGCACGGCCTCACGTACGATCTCCATAGAGTCCGTGCCCTTCAGGCCGACGCGGCCGCCCATACCGGCTATCGGGTTGACGATCAGCCCGAGGCGTTTGTTCTCCTGGTTAACCCCGGTTGGTACCACTCTGACCGGCCTAGCTGCGCTTGCGCTTGAAGGCGCGCCAGGTCATGGCCCACTTGTCGGGGTCGTCGAACTGGCCGGGCGGCAACTGGTCGGTTGCGGCGCTGTAGGGCGCGCCCTTCAGGGTCTCAGGATCGGAGTAGGCCTCGTCCGAGATGGCCTGTAACACGCCGACGTACTCGTCGAGTTCTTCCAGGGAGAGCGACTCGGTGGGTTCCAGCGTCATCGGCTCATCGACCAGCCTGGGCACGTGGCTTTCCATATAGGTCTGCAAACCGTAGTCGGCCATTTTGCGCGTCAGGTCGGACGTGGATACGCCCGTGTCTTCGTACAGCTTGGCCCAGCTGTAACGCGCCTGCTCCAACCGGCGTACGGTCGGGTCCCAGGGGAGGTCGACGCCTTTGATTTTTACTACCTGTGAAGCGAGGTAGTTGTTATTTATTACCGCCGTTTCGGCGACCGCCTTGAGTCCGTCGGCGCCCAGGGACATGACCCAGGCGTAGGCCTTGAGGATGGTCTGCACGTTGCCGTTGAACCCGCGTATTTTGCCGATGCTGTCGGGCCGGTCGTGGTCCCAGAGGTATTTGCCGTCTTTTAGATCGACGGTGGGCTTGGGCAGGAATTTCGCCAGGTGGCTCTTCACGCCGACGGCCGCTGTTCCCTGCCCTTGCGAGCTATGGGGCGCTGAGAAGGTTTTGTGCAGGTTGAACTGGCACAGGTCGAACCCGGTGTCGCCAGCGCGGACGATGCCGAACAGGCCGTTGGCGTTGGCCTGGTCGTAGGCGCACAGTCCTCCAGCTTTTTGCACAGCGGCGACCATGTCGGGGAGATCGGGGTTGAATAGCCCGGTGTCTTCCGGGTTGGTGACCATTAGTCCGGCCGTACGATCGGACAGCACGGCCTTGAGGGACTCCATGTCCGGGTAGCCGTTCTCGCCGGGCATCAACGTAATCACCTTGAAGCCCGCAACAGACGGGGTTGCGGCGTCGGCCGGGTGGGAGAATGCGGTGGTGATGATTTCGGTGCGCTGCTCGGCCTCGCCCAGCGACTCGAAGTAGGCGCGGATGATACAGGCGTTGGTGTAGATGCCCTGGGCGCCGGACGCTGGCTGCAGCGAGTACTGGTCCATGCCAGATATGGCGCACATCATCTGCCCGAAGTCGTAGACGATCTGCATGATGCCCTGCATGGTCTCGTCGGCCTGCAAGGGGTGCAGTTCGGTGATTTCGGGAAGGCGAGCCACCAGTTCGTTCACTTTAGGGCTGTATTTCATGGTGCATGTGCCGGAGCTGGCGTCGGGCGTCAGGTCAAACCCGAGCGTCATTTGCGACAGTCGCATGTAGTGGCGCAGCACCTGTACCTGGGATAGCTCGGGTAGCGCGGGCGCGCTAGACCGACGCATGTTCTCAGGTATGCCTGCGAGGGCG
The DNA here is from genome assembly GCA_963579815.1 of Dehalococcoidia bacterium. Taxonomy (GTDB): domain Bacteria; phylum Chloroflexota; class Dehalococcoidia; order Lucifugimonadales; family UBA2962; genus CAUZIR01. The sequence goes on along the minus strand of CAUZIR010000105.1, from coordinate 134 downwards.
TCAACGGACGCCTGTATGGCCGGGTCGGCGGCATCGACCAGCACTCCCCGTTGACCCGGGCTGCCCATGTCGGAAATGATCGGCTCGTCCCAGCGAGCGGCGTGGTATCTACGAGTTCTGGTTGTCATGAGAGG
>CAUZIR010000104.1:0-6086 GCA_963579815.1 Dehalococcoidia bacterium | reverse complement strand
GCCGAGCGCGTCTGCGTCCGTAACGTCGCCTAGGCTGTAGTCGCGGCCAGGTATGGGGATGTCCTCGCCGTGAGGGGTCGTAAGTAGCAAGAATATGCCGCTGTCCGGCCCGCCCTTATGCAACTGCCCGGTAGAGTGCAGATAGCCCGGCCCGTGGCCCAGCGTCGTCGCCAGTCGGTACCGGCGCAGCACGCCCTCGCGCAGCCGCCTCAGCGCGTCGTCGATGGCGTCGGTGTGCGGCAGGAAGGCCAGCACGCCCAGGTAGTCTCCATCGACCGCTGCATGCAGCAGTGCGGCCACTTGCGCGGCGTTCTTGACAGCGCTCTTGTTAGCCTCAGCTTTCGCTTCGGCGGCTTTTGACGGAGCGTTTCCCCGGTTCGAGTCGTTGGTCAAGTCGCCCAGTATCGCCCTGGTTCTGTCTTTGGAAAGCTGCACGTCGGGCTGGTCGAACGGGTTGACGCCCATTACCGATGCGGCTACGGCTACGGCCATCTCCCAGCGGAAGAACTCGCCCCCCACGGCCTCGCGGTTGGGCATTCTCAGGGTGATGACCGGGTGGCCCAGCGCGCTGACCGCCTCCAGGGCATCGTCCGTCTCGTCGTTGTCATCGCTGTCCAACCGCAGGTACACAAACAGCCTGTCGCGCCCGTAAAGCCCCGGGTCTACGAGGGGTTCCCCGGCGACCGGCACAACGCCCTTGCCGTCCTTGCCCAGGCTCTCTGCCACAAGCTGCACCACCCACAGCCCGTACCCGAACATGGCTGGCGACGTCACCAGCGTGAGTTTGTTTCGGCCCCGCATGGCCATCGAGCCGATGGTCGCGCCCAGGACGGCTGCCGGGTTCGTGTCTGGAGGGAGGCCGGGCTTGCATAGCTCTCGCATGCGCCGGCCGCCTGCTACGAGCGCTCCGATGTCCGCGCCCAACAGCGCCGCTGGTACCAGGCCGAAGTAAGTTATCGCCGAGAACCGGCCGCCTATTTCCGGGTCGTTGAGGAAGGCCTTTCGGAAGCCCTCTTGCGTTGCCAGCCTGGCCAGGGCGGTGCCGGGGTCGGTGATGGCGGCGAACTTCATGCCTGCGTCTTTTTGGCCTAGCTCCTGCTCAAGCGCCTGCCTGAACACCCGGTACATGAGCAGGGGCTCCATAGTCGTGCCTGACTTGGAGGAGATGAGCACCAGCGTCTTTGCCGGGTCGATTCGCTCCAACGCAGCGCCGATTGTTGCCGGGACGGTCGACTCGCCGGGGATCATCTGCGGGTGACCGGGGGCGTTGCCGAACGTGCGGTGAATGACCTTGGCCGCCCGACTGGAGCCGCCCATGCCCAGCAGCACGAAGTGATCAATGCCGCCAGCGATTGCCTCGTCTGCGAAAGCCTGTATCTCGGCCAGCCGTGGGGTAATCCAGTCGGGGGCATCCAGCCAGCCGAGCCGGTCGGATACGCCGTCTGGGCGTGGGCGCCACACCGTGTGGTCCCGGCTCCAGATGCGATCAACTATCCTCCCGGCCGCAAGGGATGAAAGGGTGCGGGCGACCGAGACCTCACCGGCCATTAGAGGCCGTAAAGGTCGTAGGCGGCCTTGTGCTCCGGCTGGTCCATGCGGAACGTGTCCGGGTTGGGTCCGCTCTGAAGCGCCAGCCAGTAGGTAAATAGCTGCAATGGCGGCAGGTAAACAATTGGCGTGAGAAAGTCGGCTACGGCGGGCAACTCGATGGTGTCGTCGGCCGACCCGAAAGACTGGTCGCCCGCCTGCACCAGCGCCATTGCCGCAGCGCCGGTCGCCTTGGCAGCGTTGGCGGCCTGGACAGCCCTGGCGTGGTAACGACCGGGCGGCGCGACCAGCGTTACCAGGCAGCCAGAGGTAGTGGCGACGAACGGGCCGTGCAGGAACTGCTCCAACTCGAACCCGGTCGTGACCAGGTAGGCTGCTTCGTTGATCTTGAGCGCGGCTTCGTAAGCAGTGGCCGCATTGTGCCCGCCACCGGCGAAGGCCAGCCAGCGGGAGTCTGCGTAGCGCCCGGCAAGCTCTTTTGTCTGGTCGTTCGTCGCTATTGCGGCGCTAATAGCGTCCGGCAGTGCTTTTATTTCACCCATCGCTGTGCCAGACGCCGTGCCAGATATCGACGCCGCCACCAGCGCCATCGCCGTCATGGCCGAGGTGTGGCTCATGGTGTAGGCCGCCGACCTGTCCGGGCCGCCGGTCCTCAGCACCAGGTCGGTGTTAGAGAGATCGGCCTCCGTGTCGTCGCAGGTCACCAGGGCCGTAGTCGCACCCGCCTCATGGGCCAGCTGGAGCGCCCGGCGAGAGATCGCCTTGCGGCCGGTGTGACTCAGGACAATGACCACGTCTTCGCCGAGCAACTCTGGCGGATGCTCAACGAACTCGTGGGCGTTCCAGGCGCGGGCGTCGTGGCGCTCGCCGACGGCCCGCAGCATGTGCTCTGACACGAGCGAGGCGTGCCAGGACGTGCCGATGCCGACGACGTGCACGCGGGCAGCCGCCTCGATGCGCGCGGCCAGTTCAGCGGCGACCGGGGCTTGAGTCTCAATTACGCGAGCAATCGCCTCCGGCTGCTCGGTGATGCATTCGTACATGTGATACGGGTGGGCGGATCTTGCGGGGGGTCTTGTAGCCATCGGTCTATCCTATGGGAGCTTTAACGGACTATGCGAGTCCGAGTTGGCGATTTACTGAAGTGGGGTCGAAGTAGGTATGGTCGTCGACGATCTTGCCGTCTTCGTTGAAAATCATCATCGTCAGGCCTCGCAGCTTCACGGGCTTGCCGGTCGGTGCCACGGCGCCTGCGTCTGAGTTTGGGGCCGGGCCAAGCGGCCCGGTATGCGTGCCCCGCATCTCCCAATGGTGTGCGTTGTACAGCCCCTCGGAAAAGTCGTCCAAGAACTCAACCTGCAGGTCGGGGAACGCCACGAACATGGGCGCAATATTGCCGGGTATGAGGTCGGGGTCGGTTATGGGCTCAGGGTTGCCCGCGCTCGTGAAGTTCACTTCGTCAGCGTAGTACTGGCGTATGGCTTGTGCGTCGTGGCCGTTAAAGTCCCGCGCGTACGCCTCGTTCAACTCTCGAATCTGGTCGGGGGAAAGCAACGGTTTTGCTCCAATTCACCGACGAATCGTCGGTTGGCCTATTCACCGACGTAGCGTCGGCCGGGCAACAGTTTAGGGGGATTGCCAGTCGCGTGGAAGCCGACGGGGAAGCCGCAGCGTTACGCGCGTGCCTCCCGTGCTGCCGGGACTAGGGGCGCTAGCGGGACTCGGGGCGCGGCTTTCTAGCGAGACCTCGCCATCGTGCCCCTCGGCGACCGCTTTGACGATGGCCAGGCCCAGCCCGCTGCCCGGCAACGCTGCCGTGTTGCGGCCCCGGCTGAAGCGCAGGAAAGCGTTGGGCATGTCGGCCGACGGCACGCCAATGCCGGTGTCGGACACGGTAATGACGGCGTCGTCGCCGTCTAACCTCAGTTCGATGTCGATAGACCCGTCACTCGGCGTGAACTTAATGGCGTTGTCCACCAGGTTCGACACGGCCATTCGCAATTCCGACGCCCGGCCCAGCACAGTAACGGGTTGCCCTGAGTCAATACTGGTGCGCAGGGTTAGCCCGGCCTGGTCCGCACGGGAAGCGAAGTCGACCTCAATTGTCTTTATGATGTCAGCCATGTCCACCGCGCCGACAGCCTCCTGCCCGGCCGCCTCAATGCGCGACAGGTCCAGCAGGCCGGAAGATATCGACTCCAGCCTGGCTATCTGACCGCTGGCCCGCGCCACCAGTGCGCTCACTCGTCCTGCCTCGCCCGGCCCCTGACCCGCCTGGTCTATCTCCCGCCGCGCCAATTCTAAGTCTGCTTTGAGTGAGGTAAGCGGCGTGTTCAGTTCATGGGCGGCGTCGGCAACGAAGGTCTTGAGTGTAGACACCGTCTCTTCCAGCCTGCCCGCCATCAGGTTGAACTGGTCGCCCAATTCACCTATCTCGTCGCGTCGCGAAACCGAGGCCCTAACCGACAGGTCGCCTCCCGCCATGCGAGAGGTCGCGTCCGACAGCCCGACTATGGACGAGGCCAGGCGACGAGAGACCCACCAGCCCGCAGTAGCCGCCAGCAACACCGCCACCGCTCCGGAGATAGCCCAGCCCCAAGCGACGGTCGTGAGCACTTCACTGCCTACGGCTGGCCCCATAGAAAGTTCGATTGTGCCGAGATCCCCTGAGGGGCCGATAAGAGGAACTATCGCGACCTGGTTTGAGCGTGGCCCGCCGGGATCTCCGGGCCCGAGATCGAAGCCGAACTGGCCGCCCGAACCGGGGACCGCGGACACCAGCGTCGAGTCCCCTAGGTCGCCTGTGACCAAATCCGATACTTCGCTGAGCACGTCGTCGGTCAGGTCCAAGCCGTCGGGTCCGGACACCCGAATCGACTCGCTCACCCTGACGGTGCTCTGGCGGCCGCCCACCTCAATTACCGACTGGTACCCCCTGGTCGTCACGCTGTCCTCTACAGCCTGGCTGAACTCCTGACTGAACCCTTCAGAACTGAGGCCGAGCGAAATGGTCGCGGTGTCCCCAAGCTCTCTCGGGTCGCCGGTGTCCACCAGCACCATGCCGAACTGGTTTATGTAGCGCAGTCGGGTCTGCGTAAGAAAGGCCAGGCTGAGTAGCTGCGACTCGATGGTCTCCAGCGGCAGGCCGGTGCCTATAAGCGTCGATGCGTTGGAGGCGATGGTCAGGCCGTTCGTACGCAGATAGTCTTTCTCCTGGTTACGGTAGTAACCGGCGAGGGTAATCATCAGCACGGCTCCCAGCGCCACGGCCGCGATGGCCGAGACGGCCGCGTAGCTGACCGGCAGCGACCAATTGATGGAGCCCCAGTGAATCGATCCCCAGCGAATCGACCCCAAGAAGCCCGAACGGGCTCTTAGCAGCTTCATCAGTCGGCCAGCCTGTAGCCCACGCCGGGCACGGTCAGCAGCAGCGTCGGGTTGGAGGGCTCTACCGCTACCTTTTCCCGCAGGCGGCGGATGTGCACGTTGATGGTCCGCTCGCTCTCCACGTCGGAATCGTAGCCCCACGCGGCGTCCAGTATCTGGCTGCGCGACAGCACCTGCCCGGCGTTCTGTGCCATGTAGACCAGTAGCCTGAACTCGGTCGGCGTTAAGGGGATGAGCCGCTCGCCCCGCCACACCTGTGCCCGGCCCCGGTCAATGACTAGGTCGCCCGCGTACAGCGTGTTGGCCTCTGCGGACGAAAGATCGCCCTAGGCCCGGCGCAGGTGTGCCCGGATGCGCGAGACGAGCTCGGCCAGCGAGTATGGCTTGGTGACGTAGTCGTCCGCCCCCATTTCCAGGCCGATTACCTTGTCGGTCTCTTCTCGCCTCGCCGTGAGCATTATTATCGGCTGGCGAACCTTCATTTTCCGCATGCGGCGGCAGTAGTCGAACCCCGACCCGTCTGGCGAGCGCACGTCGAGGATGATGAGCTGGGGCCGGGTGGTGGCGACTTTTCGCAAGGCGTCGGTGCCGTAAGACACGTGGTCCACGGTGAAGCCCTCCTGTGCCAGGCCTTCGGACAGGCTCATGGCGACCGCCGGGTCGTCCTCTACCAGCAGAATGTTGCCACCGGAGTTCACGTGCCGCTCTGCTTCTTTCTAACGCTCGGCCCCAACGTTCGGGGTTATTTTTAGGACCGTACCGGGTTACTAACAACCTGATGTCCCCCTAATCTAATACGGGAAGAGCCGCAGCGGGTTTCGAGATCGTAATAATTACGCAACGCCGGGGAAACGTACACAACCGACCATAGGGACCGACCGTTGTATTTCCAGTGGGCTTACAAGCAAGAGTTCAAAAGCAAATAGTGCCAAGAGCGCATAGAGGCAAGAGCAAATGGACAACATGATCGGATGGGGCCACCTCAAGGGAGAGGCCACGACAAGGTCGATGGGCCAGACCGAGATCGCCGAACTCAACGAGCAGGTCGAACGCGAGGGCATGTTCCTCAAAGACCTGACCGCCGAGCTGGGCAAGCGCATGATCGGCCAGACGGCCATGGTGGACAGGGTGCTGGTGGCGCTGCTTGCGGA